>NZ_JBHXAY010000035.1:0-56216 GCF_042728775.1 Nocardia sp. NPDC060259 | reverse complement strand
CCTGCTTTGTCCCCCGGGGGCGGGTGGTGTTTTGCCCCTCTGGGGGGGGCCCGGGCCGCAGCGGTGCTGCGGCACGGTCCCGATGCGGTGCCGGTCACGCGTGTGCTTCGGTCAGCACGGTGGCGCGGGACGGGTCGCGCGGTGTGCGCCCTGCCGCGACGACAGCACGCCTGGCGTACGCGCGGACATCGGCGTCCGGGTCGGCGATCGCGGTCTCCAAGGCGTCCACGGCGGGGTCGTCGCCCGGCCAGGTCGCCAGCGCGAGCACAGCGGCCTTGCGGACGTCGAGATGCCGGTCGGCCAGGGCTTCGGTCAGCGGTGGCACCGCCGATTCCGGCGAGGCTCCGGCCAGGCCGCGTGCCGCGCCCACCCGCACCTGCCAGGCCGAATGGCGCAGCGCCGCAGCCAGTTCCGCGACATCCTCGGCGCCGGTACCCAGCGCGGCGTAGGCGGTGAGCGCGGCGGCCCGCACCAGCGGATCGGCATCGCCGGCGAGCACCCGCACCACCTCGACCCCACCCGCGCCGATCGACGCGAGACCCTGGGCGACAGCGATCCGCACCTCCCGATTCACGTCACCGGCGATGGAGGCCACCGCCGCGGCGTCGTCGAGCGACACGAGCGCACGCACCGCCTCGATCCGGACCCGATGATCGGCATCGCTCAGTGCCGCACGGTATTCCACGGCCGACCCGGCCCGCAGTGCTCGTAGCAGGTCGACGACGGTCGCCCGGACGAGCGGATCCGGGGAACCGAGGTGCCCGGCCAGCGCACCCGCGCCCGGCAGCACCTCTACCAGCTCCCGCAGGCTCTCGGTCGCGGCCCGCCGTACCGAGGCGGCCTCGTCACCGAGCGCGCGCACCAGTTCGCCGGCGAACCCGTCGGGTGTGTTCTCGGTGAGTACCGACAGCGCCGCCACCCGCACGACCGGATCCGGATCGGTGAGATAGCTCGAAATATCCTCGACGGCAGGCGAATCCAGGGCGAGCAGGGTGACCAGCCGAGGTGAGGAGGGTGAGGCCGCCACCGGCTGACTGCGCACCGGCGCGTCGTGCTGCGGCGCCCGGGTCCCGACCAGCTCGGGCTGCGCGATCACCTCGACGATCGGCTCGGCCGATGGCACATCGTCCAGGCCGGGCACCGGCACCAGATACGGCGCCACCGACCGCTTCACGAATTCCATCTCACCTGTGGCGGTCTTGCGCAGGTTCAGGTGGAAGTTCCACGACTCGTCGTCGCGCTCGGGCAGATCGGCCCGGTCGTGATAGAGCCCCCACCGGGATTCCGTGCGGGTCAGTGAGCTGCGCGCCGCCATCTCCGCGCAGTCGCGGATGAACGAGACCTCCGCCGCTCGCATCAACTCGTGCGGTGTCCGCGCACCGATCCCTTCCACCTCACCGCGCATCCGCTCGAAGGTCTCCACCGCGATCGACAGCTTGGCCGCGGTCTTCGGCGGCGCCACATAGTCGTTCACGAAACGCCGCAGCTTGTATTCGACCTGCGGCTGCGGCGGACCCTCCGGCTGGCGCAGGGGACGGTAGATCAGTTCGTGCGCGGCGGCGAGCTGGTCGGCGGGCAGCTCGGCAGGCGCCGCCACCTCGGTCAGTGTGGATGCCGCGTGCGCGCCCGCCAGATCGCCGTACACGAACGCGCCGATCATGTAGTTGTGCGGCACACACGCCAGATCACCGGCGGCATACAGTCCAGGGACCGTGGTGCGGGCGTTCTCGTCCACCCACACGCCGGACGCGGAATGCCCACCGCACAAACCGATCTCGGAGATGTGCATCTCGATGTCGTGGCTGCGGTAGTCGTGGCCGCGGTTGGCGTGGAATGTGCCGCGAGTGGGCCGCTCGGTGGTGTGCAGGATCGATTCGAGGGTGGACAGCGTCTCGTCCGGCAGGTGCGAGACCTTGAGATAGATGGGCCCGCGCGCGGATTCGATCTCCTGCTTCACCTCCGCCATCATCTGCCCCGACCAATAGTCGGAGTCGACGAAGCGTTCGCCCTCGGCATTGACCTGGTAGCCACCGAACGGATTCGCGACATAGGCGCACGCCGGACCGTTGTAGTCCTTGATCAGCGGATTGATCTGGAAGCACTCGATCCCGGACAGCTCCGCACCGGCGTGATACGCCATGGCGTACCCGTCACCGGCGTTGGTGGGGTTCTCGTAGGTGCCGTAGAGATAGCCCGAGGCGGGCAGCCCGAGCCGGCCGCACGGACCCGTCGCCAGGATCACCGCCTTCGCGCCGACCTCGACGAATTCGCCGGTGCGTGTATTCAAGGCGGCCGCACCGACGGCGCGCCCGTTCTCGGTGAGTACCCGCACCGGCATCAGCCGGTTCTCGATCTGGATCTTCTCGCGCATCGTGCGTTGGCGCAGCACGCGATACAGCGCCTTCTTCACATCCTTGCCCTCGGGCATCGGCAGCACATACGACCCCGACCGGTGCACCCGGCGCACCGCGTACTCGCCGTACTCGTCCTTCTCGAACTTCACGCCGTAGCGTTCGAGCCGCTGCACCATCGCGAAACCCCGTGTCGCCGTCTGGTACACGGTGCGCTGGTCGACGATGCCGTCGTTGGCGCGGGTGATCTCGGCGACGTAGTCCTCCGGCTCGGCCTTGCCCGGGATGACGGCATTGTTCACACCGTCCATACCCATGGCCAGCGCACCGGAATGGCGGACGTGCGCCTTCTCCAGCAGCAGCACGTTCGCGCCGGACTCCGCGGCGGTGAGCGCGGCCATGGTGCCCGCGGTGCCGCCGCCGATGACGAGCACGTCGCAGTCGAGCCGGACGCGGTCGGACAGGTCGGGAATGTTCACCGGAGGACCCCCTGGAAGCGCTGTTGCTGACGACGGTGAGGGATGGCGTACGTCAAGGGCCGACGGTTTTCACACATGGTTGTGCCTCCTGTATAACGATGAGGGTGCGGACCGCGTACAAGGTCCGGGCCTACCCGGACACTGAGCAAGCGGCGCTGCTGCGTCGCACCTTCGGTTGTGTGCGCCTGGTGTGGAATAAGACCCTCGCTGAACGGCAGCGCCGCTACGCCATCGAACGAAAGCCGACCTCCTACTTCGAGACCGACGCCGCTCTGACGGGGTGGAAGAAGACTGAGGAGCTGGCGTTCCTGTCGGAGGTGTCCGCGGTTCCGCTGCAACAGACACTGCGGCATCAGCATTCGGCGTTCACGGCGTTCTTCAAGGGCGTGGTTCGATACCCGCGTTTCAAGAACCGGCACGGTCGCCAGTCTGCGCATTTCACCCGGTCGGCGTTCCGTATCAAGGACGGCGCGCTCTGGCTCGCGAAAACGGCCGCGCCCCTCAGGATCGTGTGGTCCTGGCCGCATGTCGACCTCGCTGTTCTGGAACCGTCGATGGTGATTGTGTCTCGTGAACCCGACGGCCGCTGGTTCGTCACCTTTGCAGTCGATGAGCCCAGTCCGGCTTCCACGCCGGTCACCGGAGACAGTGTTGGGGTCGATCTGGGGATCAAGGAGTTCGCGGTCTTGTCCAATGGGGAACGGATCGCCAACCCCAGGCACATGGCCCGCTACCAACGCGGCCTGCGACGTCATCAACGCCGCCTGTCCAGAATGGTGAAGGGGTCGGCCAACCGTGCCCGGCAACGGGTCAAGGTGGCACGTAGGCATGCTCGTGTTCGTGATGCTCGCCGGGACTTCCTGCACAAGAAGTCTGCTGATCTGGTGGCGAGATTCGACATGATCGCGGTCGAGGACTTGAATGTGTCCGGCATGGTGCGTAACCGACGGTTGGCGAAGTCGATCAGTGAACTCGGCTGGTCGGAGTTCCGTTCGATGCTCGAATACAAGGCCGAACGCGCCGGACGTCAGCTGGTGGTCGTCGACCGCTGGCTTCCGAGTTCGAAGACCTGTAATGCGTGCGGGTATCTGCTCGCTCAGCTCAGTCTCGAGACACGTCGGTGGACGTGTCCGGGCTGCGGCGCCCGGCACGACCGGGACCTCAATGCCGCGAAGAACATTCTTGTCGCCGCTGGGCTGGCGGAGACGCGAAACGCCTGTGGAGGCGATGTCAGACCGCATGGGGTATCCCGTCGGCAATCGCCTGTGAAACAGGAACTCCCGGGCGTGAGCTCGGGAATCCTTGCCTGTCAGGGCAGCGAGTAGTCAAAGTGACTCCAGGATTCGGTCCCGTAGCGCCTGCCGGTCCACCGGCTCGCGCGGGTCGGGCACCTCGACGACCGCGCGCAGCGCACCGTCGCCGAGGACGGCGATCCGGTCGCCGAGCAGCAGCGCTTCGTCGAGGTCGTGGGTGACGAAAACGATCGTGGTCGGGTGCGCGCGCCACGTGTCGACGAGCAGGCGCTGCATCTCCGCGCGAGTCTGGCTGTCGAGCGCGCCGAACGGCTCGTCCATCAGGACCGCGCGCGGCGAACCGGCCAGGCTGCGGGCGAGCTGCACCCGCTGGCGCATACCGCCGGACAGGTCACGCGGCAGATAGTCGGCGTACCCGGTGAGCCCGACCTCGTCGAGCCAGCGCTGAGACCGGGCCGCCCGCTCACCGCGCGGCACGCCCCGAAGGCGCAGCGCGAGCTCGACATTGGCGCGGGCGGTCCGCCACGGCAGCAGCGCGTCGTCCTGGAACACCAGCGCCCGATCGGCCGACGGTCCGGCCACGGTGTCGTCGTCGGCGCGGATGACACCGCTGCTCGGGTGCCGCAGCCCGGCGATCGCCCGCAGCAGCGTCGACTTGCCGCAGCCGGATTTGCCGACCAGGACCAGGATCTCACCGGGCGCGATCTCGAGGTCGAGGTCGCGCACCACGGTCTTGGCGCCGTAGCTGATCCGCACCGACTCCAGGCTCAAGCGCATGCCTGCCGAGACGGTGGGCGCGGCGGTGGTCGTGGTCATGACGCGACCTCTCTCGGCAGCCAGCGGGTGACCCTGCGGCCTGCCAGTTCGACGATTCCGGAGGTGAGGAAGCCGAGGACGCCGATGGTGATCATCCCGACGAACACGGCCGGGTAGTCGACGATCGTGTAGGACTGCCAGGTGCGGTAGCCGATCCCGAGTCGCCCGGAGATCATCTCGGCGGAGATGAGGCAGATCCAGGCCACGCCCATACCCACCGACAGGCCGCTGAAGACGCCGGGCAGGATGCCGGGGACCACGACCCTGGTCAGAACTTCGCGCCGGGTGGCGCCCAGAGTGCGCACGGCGTCCTCCCAGATGGTCGGCAGTGCCCGGGTCGCGTGCCGGGTGCTCACCAGCACGGGGAACAGCGACGCGGTGAAAGTGATGAACACGATCCCGGACTCGTCGCTGGGGAACAGCAGGATCGCCACCGGCACCAGCGCGATCGCCGGAATCGGGCGGATCAGCTCGGCGAGTGGACCGAACACGTCGGCCAGCAGCCGCGACCGGCCGAGACCGATGCCCGCCAGCACGCCGATCACCGCGGCCAGCCCGAACCCGGTGACGATCCGGATCAGCGACTGCGCCACATCCAGGTAGTACTGGCCGGTCCCCAGATGCTCGCCGAACTCGGCGACGATCTCGGTCACGGTGGGCAGGGTGTCGAACCGCAGCCCGGCCCGCACGTCACTGGCGGTGAGCAGCTGCCACAGGCCGATGGCCACCGCCACCGACGCGACCCGGATCACCCGGGACACCCACACCGACCTCCCGGGCACGCTGTCGGCATCCACGTCCTCTACAGCGAGAACTGTTGTGGTGGAGGCAGTCTCGTCCTGCGCTGCGGCCGCTACGGACACCGTGCTCATCCGCGGACTTCCGTCACGGCCTGCTCGTAGGAGACCGGAGCGGCGGTGGGATGGGTGGCACGGTAGCGGTCGGCCGCGGCCTGCGTGGTGAACGGCAGATACTGCGAGCCCTCGCGCAGCCAGATCGCCTTGTCGGCGAACCAGCGGGTACCCAGCTCGGCATCGGGGACGTAGGCCGCGCGAATCGTCTTGCCCTGCGCCTTGGCCGCCTGCGCCGCCCGCAACAGGCAGCCGGGGTTCGCGGCGGGCTGCGGCTTGTCGGCGCCGTCGACCCAGACCTCACCGGCCAGCGCCGGATCGTTCACCGGCACAGCGCAGATCGGATCGGTCCCGGTGACCTTGCTCGGATTGACCCGCGATGCCAGCGCGGAGTCGTAGTCGCCACGACCGGTCTCGGCGAAGGCCTCGCGCAGCGGACCGTCCTGGACGAACGCGTCGATATCGAGATCCGCGAAGTCACCGATCGACTTCAGATAGGCCACATCGTCTTTGAACGCGGCGATCAGGTTCGCCTTGAGCGTGGTGTCGAAACTCGTACCGCCGGGGCCGTTGTAGAGATACACGACCTCCTGCGGCAGACCAGACCCCTTGGCCACGAGATCAGCTGCCTCGAACGGCTTCTCGTTGAGAAACGCGGTCGCGTCCAGCTGCGCGGCCAGGAAGGCCTGCAGCACTTCGGGATGCTCGGACGCGTAGGCGCGGCGCGCCACCACACCGTGGAAGGTCGGCACATTCAGCTCGGCGCCGTCGTAGAGCAGCTTGGCCTTGTTCTGCTGCACCAGCAGCCCCGGCCACGCCACGAACTGCGACAACGCGCTCACCTGATGCGATTCCAGTGCCGTCGCCCCCACCTGTGGTTGCTGATTCAGCACTTCCACGCCCTTGGCCGGGTCGATGCCCGCCCGGCTCAGCGCCTGCACCAGCGTGCCGTGCCCCGCCGAACCCACACTGGCCGAGATCTTCTGCCCGGCGAGATCGGTGAGTGTCCGCGCCGGTGAATCATTCGGCACGACAACCATGTTCAGCGCGCCCTTGGGGTTGTAGCCGGTGATCGACACCAGTTCGGTGCGCGCGCGTTCGTTGGCCTGGGTCCGGGAACCGTTGATGAGCAACGGGTAATCGCCCATCGACCCGATATCGATCTTCTCGGCCACCATCTGCGCGGTGATGGGCGCGCCGGTGTCGTAGTCCTGCCACTCCACCTGGTACTTGGCGCCGCCCGCGTCGGTGATCCGCTGCAGCCGCTGCTCCAGGTAGCCTTGCGCCCTGAGCAGCGTGCCCGCGGTGACGGTGTTGATGGTCTTGGACTGATAGCCGACGACGACCTTGACGGTGCCCGCCGGTGCGGCATCGGAGTTTTCGAGGGAGCAGCCCGCCGCGACGAGCGCGAGAGCGAGCACGGCGGGGACGAGACGAGTGATCTTCATGCGTGGATTCCCGGGTTCAGCGGAGCAGATAGGGCATATTGACGGTGACGGCGCCGGTGGGGCAGCGGGCCGCGCACGGCCCGCAGTACCAGCACTCGTCGACATGCATGTAGGCCTTGCCCGAATCCTCGTGGATGGCAAGGGAATCGAGCGGACACATATCGACGCACAGGGTGCAGCCGGTGATGCACAGCGATTCGTCGATCGTCACGGGGACGTCGGCACGCTGGGGGACCAGTGCCATCTACAGGACCTTCCATTCGGGTGCGGTGCGGGTGAGGCTGCCGCGCATGGTGATGCGGTCACCGCGCATGCGGATGTACTCGAGGTCGACGGGTCGGCCGTCGTCGAGGTGAGTGAGGCGCTCGAGCATCAGCAGCGGAGCGCCCGCCGGTGTGTCGAGGGTCGTGGCGGTGTGCGGATCGGCCGCTACCGCTTCGAGGGCGAGTTCGGCAGCGCCGAGGGACTGTCCGGTGACCTGCTCGAGCAGGACGAACACGTCCGTGGTCTCGAGATCGTTGGCCAGCACGGCGGCGCCGACATCGGGTGCGAGATAGGTGAGATCGAGGCTCAGCGGCAGGTCGGCGAGGAAACGCAGCCGCTCGATGTAGACCACGCGGTCGCCGGGCGCCAGTCCGAGCCTGCGCGCGACGGCCGGGGGAGCGGTGATGTGGGTGGCCGCGCGCACCTCGTTGCGGACGGTGCCGTGCTCCTTGAGCGTCTCCTGCAAGCCGAGCAGCGCATCCAGGCCGTGGTCGTACTTGCGGGCGGCGACGCGGGTGCCGACCTTCGGCGCGCGATCGATGAGGCCTTCGTCGCGCAGCAGCGCCAGCGCCTCACGGACGGTATTGCGGGAGGTGTCGTGCTCGGCGGCGAGCTCCTGCTCGCCGGGCAGCGCGCCCTCGACCGCGCCCGCCAGGATCTGGTGGCGCAGGATGTCGGCCACCCGGCGCGCCCGATCGGCGCGCTGGCCTCGAATCGGGGTGGGCTCCGCGGCTGCCGTTTTCTCGCTGACCTGCATGAACAGCGACGATAGCGGCCGTTATGCGGGCCGGAGCCCGGCGTGAAACGGGCTCGAATTCAGGGGATGTTTCTCCGCCGGGTGGCTGTCGCCGGGACCTGCGACGATCGCGCCCCGCGGGGGTATTACGCCACCCCGGCCGGTCCGGGCGACATTCGGATCACGTCGATCGCAATGTCGCCCGGTGACCGGAGGAGATCAGGGCTGACCGGGCTTGAGGAGGATGAACAGCCCGTTCGCCTCCGCGCACAGGCGCTCGCCGTCGTGCATCGTCGCCCGCAGGTACACCTTGCGCCCGTCGGTGCGCTCGACCCACGCGCGGATCGTCAGCTCCCGGTTGAGCGGGGTGATCGAGCGGTAGTCGATGGTCAGTGACGCGGTGCGGGTGACGGCCTTGGTGTGTACCGCGGCGGTCATGCCGAGAATGTCGTCGAAGGCGACGCCGATCTGGCCGCCGTGCGCCGCGCTGTTGCCGCCGAGGTGGAAGGTGCGGAAGGTCAGCTTGGCGGTGACACCGTCGACCTCGGCGCTGTCCACCGTGTACGGCGGCAGCGTGATGTTGCCGCGCGAGGGCAGGTCGGTACGAGTCCAGCTCGGTGCCGACCATTCGTCCACGACCGCCGCGTCGAGGCGGGCGTTGAGCTGCTCGAGCGTCGAGATCGCGTCCTTGGCCAGTTCGTCGGACGGGTTGATCAGGCGCACGCGGTCCATCAGCTCGCGCACCTGTTCGATCAGTTCCCCGTAGTGCGGGCCACCGATCGTGTGGCCCAGTTTCGCTTCCCTGCGCTGCTGGATCAGCTCGGCGACCGGCCGGAACCCGCCTTCGTGGTGCTCTGCGTCCGGCAGCGAAGCGCCGACCTGTGTATCGTCCATATGCAACACGTTATCGCTGCCGAGCTGGAAGTTCGCGTCCGGTGTCCCACTTCGGCGCGCTCGTGACACGGCTCATCGCCGCGGGCCCGCCTCTATTAGGCTGGGTGCCGATCACCGAGCAGGTCTGTACGTACCGGAAGGGCCGGCGCGCCCGCGTGGTGCCCGGCGGAGGAACGGCGAAAGGCTGAGCGCATGGGTATTGCGGCGGTAGTGTTCGACATGGACGGCGTGCTGATCGATTCCGAACCCATCTGGGAACAGGTCAGGCACGACTACGTCGACCGCAAAGGCGGCCGGTGGCAACCGGATTCGCAGCGCAAGATGATGGGCATGACCACCACCGAGTGGGCCGCCTACATGAGTGACGACCTCGGCGTCGCCATGCCGCTCGACGACATCTCGACCAAGGTCATCGACCTGATGGCCGACACGTACGCGCACCACGTGCCGTTGCTGCCGGGCGCTGTCGAGGCGGTGCAGCGGTGCGCCGGTCAATGGAAACTCGGCCTGGCCAGTTCCTCGCCGCGTACCCTGATCGACCTGGTGCTCGCGAAATCCGGTCTGCTGGAGTACTTCTCGGCGATCCTGTCGACCGAGGAGATCGGCAGGGGCAAGCCGGCGCCCGACGTGTATCTCACCGTCGCCCAGCGCCTCGGCGTCGATCCGAAGGACTGTACCGCCGTGGAGGATTCGACCAACGGGTTGATCTCCGCGCACTCGGCGGGCATGCGCCTGATCGCCGGCCCTCGTCCGGAGTTCCCGCCGACACCCGACGCGCTGGCGCTGGCCGCTGTGGTGATCGACGATCTCGACCAGCTGACCCCCGAGGTGGTCACCGGCTGACCTGGGTCAGAAGCTGCCGGTGACGCCGTCGATCCGTTCCCGCAACAGGTCGGCGTGGCCGTTGTGCCTGGCGTACTCCTCGATCATGTGCAGATACGCCCAGCGCAGGGTGTAGTCGTCGGAACGCCACGGGACCAGAAAAACATGGTCGAGCGCCAGTTCGGCGACGGCCGCGTCGCAGGCGGCGATCTCGGCGTGGAACGCGGCGAAGACGTCCTCGGCGGGTAACGAGGCGAGGTCGTCGAAATCGGCGTCGGGCTCGGTCACCGACCCGTAGACCGGCTCGACCGATTCACCCGCCGCCGACACCCGGAACCACCCGCGCTCGACCTCGGTGAGGTGGCGGATCAGCCCGAGCAGCGAGAGCGTCGACGGTGGCACCGACCGGGTCGCGAGCTGCTCGGCGTCGAGACCGCCGCATTTGCCGAGGAGGGTCTGGCGGTGAAAGTCCAACCAGGACTGCAGCATCGGGCGTTCCGCCGCCCCGACGAGGGTCCGCGTCGGCGTGAGTTCGGGTGCTGTCCACGTCACCGGCGCGACGGTACTCCGCACCGCGCCGGCCCGCAGGTCGTTTTCCTCAGCCGCTGGTGAACCCGGCCACCGATGCCGATTCATCGGTACCACTGTCCTGGCCCGCCCTCGATCCGGCACACTGGCCCGATGGGTGCTTACCGTGACGATTCGCCGGAGGTCGTCGTCCACCTCGGCGACGGCACCGGCGCGCCACGCGCCGTCGACCCGGCGCATCCCGGCACCGATGCCACCGATCCGGCGCCCGACCACCCGTTTCTGCTGCTGACCCGCACCGAGGCAGAGCACATCCAGGCCCGCCTTCTCGGCGACGGCACCTACGAACTCGAGCACGTCGACGGCGCCGACCACCGCCAGCTCTTCACCACCGACGCACGGTTGGTTCGCGACATCGTCTGGTCCTGGATCCAGCGGGACCACTGGTGGCGTCACACCGTCGCCTGGACCACCGTCGACCCCGCCATCGCCGAACTCGACGCCCTGCGCGCCGAACTGTCCGAGATGCTCGACGGCATCTCGATCATGGACTCGGTCACCGACGAACTCGACCGCGCACTGGCCCGCGCGGACGAATTACTCGGCGCCGACCTGGATTTCGGAGATGACCCGCTCGGATCCGCCTGAACCTGACCCAGCGGGTCAGACGTCTTCCGCGCCCTCGCACCAATCGTCGAAGGCGTCGAACGCCGCCTTGGCGGGCTCAGGGACGAAGTCCTCGACGACGTTTTCGATCGGGTCCCAGATACGGTCGCAGCCCTGCGGTGCCGGTGGCCACGACTCGATGAATTCCACGAGGGGCGACTTCGGTGTTTCGTCCTCCTGAGCGGCGGCGATCCCCGTAGTGGCCAGAGTCAAGGCCGCGGCGACACCCGCGGTGGCGACGATCCGGTGAACGATTCTCATGACATCCTCCTGTCCGTGCCGACAACGTGATGCTTCGCGATCGTAACCCGCCCAATGGTGAGTGTCAGCGTGCCCTGGCGCTCCAGCGGCCGTCGTCGTAGCGCACGTCGATGGGGTGGTCGAAGGCGGTGGAGACGTGGTCGGTGGTGATGACGTCCGGGGCCGGACCTGCGGCGACGGTGTGGCCGTCGGCGATGAGCAGGGCATGGGTGGTGCTGGTCGGTAGTTCCTCGAGATGGTGGGTGACCAGGATCGATGCCACCTCGGGGTGGGTCTGGTCGAGTGTGTCGATGGTGGTGAGCAGTTGCTCGCGGGCCGCCAGATCGAGGCCGGTGGACGGTTCGTCCAGGAGCAGGACGCGGGGGCCGCTGATGAGGGCGCGGGCGATCAGGGTGCGGCCGCGTTCGCCCTGCGACAGGGTCGGCCAGACTTCCCCGGCTTTGCCGGACAGGCCGAGGGTATCGATGATCGCGTCGGCCCGTGCCAGGTCGCCTGCGGTGGGGGACCAGCGCATCGGGGTGTCTATCGTGCCGGTGACGCCGGTCAGGACGACCTCGCGCACGGTGAGCGCAGAGCGCAGCGGATGCCTCGGGTTGACGTGCCCGATCGAGCGGCGCAGCCGTGCCAGCTCCACCCGGCCGAACTGTTCGCCGAGTACCCGCACGGTGCCGGTGGTGGGGAAGGTGACCGCGCCGCAGAAACCGAGCAGGGTGCTCTTGCCCGCGCCGTTGGGGCCGAGCAACGCCCAGTGCTCGCCCGCCCGCACGGTCAGCGAGATGCCGTCGATGATCTTCTTGCCGTCGCGGCGGAAGGTCACCTCGTCGAGTTCGATCACCGGGACGCCGGTCATGCGAAAGCCTCCTTCAACGCGGACAGGTGGGCGCGGCTGAATTCGGCTGCCGCCGTGGGGTTCCGGTCGGCGACGGCCTGGGCGAGCTGTTCGTGCGCGTCGTGGTCGGCCTGTTCCGACGCGACGGGTCGCAGCGCGAGCATGTCGATCATTGTCCACGCTGTTCGAACAGGCCTACACGGCGACCGAACCGCGCATCGTGCCGGCGCGGTGGCAGATCACCGGCAGCACCACCGAGATCGTGCTCGACGGCGACGCGCGAATGTGAGCTACCTGGATACCGGTCGGACGGCCGTACCGGCTGGGCCTTCGGCCGGAGCACGTCGGTGATCGCGGCCTCGCTGGATGCGGTGATGAACGCGGTCAACGCGCGAACGTAGGCCATGAGTGGGGCGACATTGTGGCGTCGCCCCACTCGACCCTCATCTACGAAATACACTCGGGCGGAACAGAACTCAGCCCGAACCGGCCTCAGCGGGGCTTACCGCAGGCCCGGGTGCGCCCCTGTAGTCTCACACCGGGAGGGAGACACCATGCAGATCGACTTTGTTCCCGACAGGAACCTGTACCCGTTCGAGTCCCGGTGGTTCGACTCGTCCGCAGGCCGGGTGCACTATATCGACGAGGGGACCGGACCGCCGATCCTGTTCTGTCACGGTGCTCCGTCGTGGAGCTTCGTCTACCGCCACATCGTGCGGAACCTACGGGACCGGTACCGGTGTATCGCCGTCGACAATCCGGGATTCGGATTGTCCGAACGCCCCGCCGGCTACGGCTACACCGTCGCCGAGCACACCGCGGTCCTCGGCGAGCTGATCGACCACCTCGAGCTCGACGACTTCGTCGTGATGGGCCACGACTGGGGCGGACCCATCGGCCTTGGCGCGGCCACCACTCGCGCTGATCGGGTGCGGGGGATCGTGCTGGGCAACACCGTGTTCTGGCCGATGGAAGCTCTGGCCAACACGGCGTTCAGCGCGATCATGAGCAGCAGGCCGATGCAGCGGCGGATTCTCGAACAGAATTTCCTCGTCGAGCGCGTCCTGCTGGCAGAACTGGGCCGCAAGCTCACCGAGACCGAGGCCGACCACTACCGCGCGGTACAGCCCAGCGCGGAAGCCCGGTGCGGACTCGCCGCGACGCCCAAGGAAATTCGCGCCGCACGTCCGCTGCTGGACCGACTCGCCCGAGACGTGCCGGCCCTGCTCGGCGACAAGCCGACCCTGCTGGTGTGGGGCATGAGGGATATGGCGTTCCGTCCGAAGGCCTATCTCCCGCGCATGCGTACCACCTTCACCGATGTCGACGTAGTCGAGCTGCCACGGGCGGGCCATTTCATTCAGGAACACGAACCGGACGCGATCACCGCGGCGATCACGAAGCGGTTCAGCACCAGCCGGTGAGGTACATCAGACCCAGGCTGGCGATACCGAGGGTCAGGCCGAGCGTGCCACCGAGGACCAAGGGCCGGATACCCGCGCTGCGGAGGCGCTCGATGCTGAGCGAGGTGCCGGTGGCGGCCAGGACCGCGGCGATAAGCCAGCTACTGGTCGTAGCCAACGGCGTGGTCAGCGCGGTGGGCAGGATGCCGAGACCGGCGACGATCGAGGCGGCCAGGAACAGGACGACGAACAGGGGGAAGGCCTGGCGCAGTGAACCCGCGGGTGCGCCGCCCTCCTCGACGAGGTGTCGACGGCCGACGTGCAGGCCCAGGCACAGCGGAATGATGGCCAGGCTGCGCACCAGCTTCACGATCACCGCGAAATGCGCCGCACTCGCGCCGAAGACGACGCCCGCCGCCAGCACCGAGGAGGTGTCGTTGATCGCGGTTCCGGCCCACAGGCCGAACGCTTCCTGCGACAGGCCGAGCGCGCGGCCGAGCGGTGGATACACCAGCACGGCAGTGACATTGAAGACGAAGATGGTGCCGAGCGCGTAGGCGACCCGCTGTTTGTCCGGGCGCAGTACCGCGGTGGCCGCCGCGATCGCGGACGCGCCGCAGATCGTCGTCCCCACGGCCACCAGCGTCGCCGATTCCCGGTCGACCGCCAGCATCCGGCCGACACAGAACGCCGCCACCGCGCCGACGACGAGCGTCCCGATCAGCACGAGCGCCGTCTCCCGTCCCACGTTCAGCACCGACCCCAGCGGCAGCCCGAGCCCGAGCAGCACGATCGCCAGCCCGAGTAGCCGCTGCCGGGCGACCTCGAGCCCCGGACCGAACAGCTCGTCGGTCGCCTCCTGCCGCCGCAGCACCATCCCGGCGGCAGCGCCAGCGCCCAGCGCCAGCACGGGAGCACCGATCATCGGCAGTGCCTTGCCGACCGGCGTCGCCACGGTAGCCACGAGTGCGGCGAGGGCCAGACCGGGAGCGAAGGTACGTACGCGATTCACTCCACCACCTTCGCTGCGCCGAAGAATAGGAGGTAGACGCCGGTTTCGGAGGAGCCCATAATGCTGGCTTATGGGATCTGGGTTCGGTGGGTGTGCTTTCCTGGAGGGGTGCGGAAACGAACCCGGCTGACGATCGCCGCCGGTATCGGTCTGATGCTGTGGGGTGAATGGGCGAACTGGCGCGCGTCCCGGTGGGGCGTCGGGCCCGCGCGCGCCGGGTCCGAGGCGGTCGTTGTCCTCGGCTATCGCAACACGGGGGAACGCGCCAATGCCATGAATCGGTGGCGTGTCCGTGCCGGTCTGCGTTCCATCGATCCGGGTGCGACCGAGACCCGCCTCGTAGTGTGCGGGGCAGCATGTGCGGGCCCGGTACCGGAGGCCACACTGATGGCGGAGTACGCGACACAAGCGCGCGGGTACCGCGGGGAACTCGTGCTCGAGGATTCGAGCCGATCCACCTGGGAGAACATCGCTTTCGCGATCCCGTATCTGAAGGACGTCGACCGGATCAAGATCGTCTCACTGCCCACCCACGCCGCGACCGGCCGCGACTATCTCGCGGAACAGAGCCCGGAACTGGCCGTGCGCCTCGTTCCGGGACGGGAATACCGATTCGGCGAATGGATGCCGCTGAAACCGGTCGTCGCCCTCTACGGCGTGGTGAAGAATCTGCGTCACCGACTCCGCTCCGATGACGCCTGATGCGGTGCGGAAGCACCGGTCACTCATAATCGGCGCATGACGCTGCCACCCGGAGCCCCCGATCTGGAGGTGCTCGACCTCCTCGTATCGGTGTCCGAACTGGGCAGCCTGGGCGCCGCCGCCCGCAGACATGGCATCAGCCAGCCCGCGGCGAGCATGCGGATCAGCGCGCTGGAACGCCGGATGCGGGTGAAACTGCTCGACCGGGGGCCGACCGGCTCCGAGCTGACCGACGCGGGCCGCGCCGTCGTCGACCGCGCGCGCACCGTCCTCGCGGCCGTGCGCGATCTCGTCGACGACGTCGACCGCCTGCGCGCCGCCCAGGCCCCGCGCCTGCGCATCGCCGCCTCGAAAACGATTGCCGACCACCGCATTCCACACTGGCTGGCCGCGCTGCGCACCGACCATCCCGAGGTCCTGATCTCCCTCGAAGTGGAGAATTCGACCCAGGTCGCCGCCCTCGTCCGCGATGGTGTGGCCGACCTCGGTTTCGTCGAGGGCCCGCATCCGCCCGCCGGCCTCGGCAGCCGGGTACTCGGCACCGACGACCTGGTCGTCGTCGTGGCGCCGGACCACCCGTGGGCCCGCCGCACGACGCCGGTCGCCCTGGCGGAACTGGCACGTACCGCACTGCTGTGGCGCGAACCCGGCTCCGGCACCCGCGACACCGTCTGGGACCTGCTCAGCACCGCCGCGACACCCACCGGACCGGCCGCGGAACTGGGATCGGCCGCGGCGATCGTCGCCGCGGCCAGAACCGGCATGGCGCCTGCCGTCTTGAGCCGCTTGATCGCGGCACCCGACCTCGCCACCGGCGCCCTGGTCGCAGTCCCGTCCGCCGACGCTGCCCGGCTGACCCGCAAATTCCGCGCCATCTGGCGCCGCAACACCCCGCCATCGGGGCCGGCCGAACTGCTCGTCGAACGGGCAGCGCAGCTCGAGAACGCCCGATCGCGGACCCGGCGCCCGTCGTCGAGCCAGGAACCGGCGTAGCCGAGGCGGACGCTGTTCGGCAGCATGTGACGGGGTCACGGAATCGCCTGGTGAACCGGATGGTCCAGCGAAATGGTGCATAAGCGGAGCAGACGGCTCTAGTCTGTATCCGCTACGCACTGTGGAGGTTGGATCAATGACGGTCGAGATCGTGACCGAGCCGGCGCCGGAGGACCTGTGGACCGGATCGGGTCGGGCCGCCGGAGCTCCGCCGACGTCGATGATCGAGCGGATGACGCTGATCCTCGACGCGTTCGATTCGACCACCCCCACCCTCACCCTGCTCGGCCTGGCCGAACGCACCGGGCTGCCGCGCTCGACCGTGCACCGCATCCTCGACCAGATGATCCGGTTGCGCTGGCTCGCGCACACTCCCGGCGGCTACCGCCTCGGCCTGCGTGTGCTCGAGCTGGGCGGGCTGGCCGCCGAGCACAACGAACTGCGCGAGGTCGTCGGGCCGCTGCTCTACGACCTCAGCCAGCGCACCGGCCTGATCGGCCACCTCGCCGTCCTCGACGGGCGTGAGGTGCTGTTCCTTGACCGCGCGGGCGGACGCAGCCAGGTCGCCATCCCGACCCGTGTCGGCGGCCGACTGCCCGCGCACTGCACCGCACTCGGCAAAGCCTTGCTGGCCACCCTCGAACCGGGCATCGCCGAAGGCTCGCTGCGTGGCAACCCCACCCCGCGCACGGCCCGCACGATCGTCGATCGCGCCGAACTGCACCGCGAGCTCGCCCGCATCCGCAACCGGCAGGGCGTCGCCGTCGACACCGAGGAATCGATGCCCGGCGTCGGCTGCGTGGCGGTGCCGATCCGCGGACGTGGCGTCGCGATCGCCGCTATCTCCCTGTCTGGCACGGTGAACGGCGACCGCAGCGCCCTCGACACCGCCAGGCTGGCGCGGGCGCTGGCCGAGGTCGCCAAGGAGGCGGCACGCGCCCTGGCACCCCGGCACGGCCGCCCCCTCTAGACCACTCAGTCTGCCGCGCGGTGCTTCGCCATCGCCCGGCCCGCCGCGCGGCCGGAGAAGATGCAGCCGCCGAGGAACGTGCCCTCCAGCGCGTTGTAGCCGTGCACACCGCCACCGCCGAAGCCCGCGACCTCGCCGGCCGCGAAGAGACCGGGGAAGGCCGAGCCGTCGGGGCGCAGCACCTGCGAGTCGAGGTCGGTCTGCAAGCCACCCAGCGTTTTGCGGGTCAGGATGTTGAGCCGCACCGCGATGAGCGGGCCCTGAGCGGGGTCGAGAATGCGATGCGGTTTGACGACCCGGCCCGCCTTGTCGCCGAAGTACTTGCGCGCGTTGGTGATCGCGGCGAGCTGCGCGTCCTTGGTGTAGGGATTGGTGACTTCGCGGTCCCTGGCCACGATCTGGCGTTCCAGCTCGGCCGCGTCCAGCTGGGGGCCGCGGGCGATCTTGTTCATGCCGTCCACGAGGTCGACGAGCGAATCGGCGACGACGAAGTCAACGCCGTGCTGCTTGAACGCCTCCACCGGGCCCGGCGCGCCCTTGGCGACCCGGCTGCGCAACGTGAGTTTGAGATCCTTGCCGGTGATGTCGGGATTCTGCTCCGACCCCGACAGCGCGAACTCCTTCTCGATGATCGTCTGGTTCAGCACGAACCAGGAGTAGTCGTACCCGGTCGACAGGATCCGGCGCATGGTCTCGTTGGTGTCGAAACCAGGGAAACACGGTGCGGGCATGCGAGTTCCGTTCGCGTCGAACCACAGCGACGACGGACCCGGAATGATCCGGATGGCATGATCGGGCCAGATCGGATCCCAGTTGTTGATGCCCTCGGTGTAGTGCCACATCCGGTCGCGGTTCACGAGCGCGGCGCCCGCCTGCTCGGAGATGCCGAGCATCCGGCCGTCGACATAGGCCGGTACGCCCGAGATCATCGTCTCCGGGCAGGGGCCGAGGCGTTCGGTGGGCCAGTTGCGGCGGATCAGCTCGTGCGCGTGCCCGATGCCGCCCGAACTCACCAGGACCGACGGCGCGTGGAAGGTGAACTCGCCCACCATATCCCGGCTGGAGGCGACGCCGCGTTCGGTGTCGCTCGGCGCGAGGACGCTGCCGCTGATCCCGGTGACGGCGCCGTCGGCCACGATCAGCTCGTCGACGCGATGCCGAAACGCGAAGCGCACCAGCCCGCGGGCCTCACCGGCCAGGACGGGTTCGAGGAAGACCCGGACCACCTCGGGTCCGGTGCCCCAGGTGAGGTGGAACCGGGGCACCGAGTTGCCGTGCCCGTCGGCGAGCCCGCCGCCACGTTCGGCCCAGCCGACCAGGGGAGTGACGCGTAAGCCCAAGGCGTGCAGGTAGTCCCGCTTCTCCTCGGTCGCGAACCGGACGTAGGCCTGCGCCCACTGACGTGCCATCCGGTCCTCGTCCTCGCGGTCGAAACCCGCCGAACCGAGCCAATCCTGCAGTGCCAGTTCGTAGGAGTCCTTGATGCCGAGCCTGCGCTGCTCAGGGCTGTCTACGAAGAACAGGCCGCCCAGCGACCAGAACGCCTGCCCGCCGAGATTGGCGCGGTTCTCCTGGTCGACCACCAGGACCTTGCGTCCGGCCAGCACCAGTTCATGGGTGGCGACCAGGCCGGCCAGGCCGGCTCCGACGACAATCGCGTCGGGGATGAAATCGTCGGTGTGTTCTGGCACAGTGCTCGGCATGCTACGGAACGTAGCATTGGTGCGTCGCTGGCCGGGGGTAAGTGTTGGAAAACGCCCTGACCAGCGGTGTTTCATTTCGAGAGAGACTTGGGGAAGCCATGAACGTCCGAACCCGCACCGGTGCCGCCGTGCTCGTACTCGCGGTCGCCGCCGGTCTGGGCGCCACCTCCTGCTCGCGTAGCGAGCGCTGGTGTGAACGTGACCAGGGCGACGTCCTGGTCGAGAACTCCTACTGCGAGCGCGGCGTCGCCGGCTACGAATGGGAGCCCGACCACGACAAGCCCAAGACGAAGAAGAAGCCCAAGAAGCACTGATCGCGTCGGCGGCCTTGTGCCGCAGGCGATCCGAGACCTGAACGTGGCGCAAGAGATGCCGAGTTCAGGTCGAGTCGAT
Organism: Nocardia sp. NPDC060259; assembly: GCF_042728775.1. Classification (NCBI taxonomy): domain Bacteria; kingdom Bacillati; phylum Actinomycetota; class Actinomycetes; order Mycobacteriales; family Nocardiaceae; genus Nocardia; species Nocardia sp. NPDC060259. The sequence continues at coordinate 36,842 of NZ_JBHXAY010000035.1, read as the reverse complement.
GCAGGTCAGCGGGTATTCCACCCTTGAGCACGCCGAATACCGTTGCGGTGGACGGTGATCGCTCTTTCTTTATTCTCACAACGGCGTGAGTGGGTGGATGCCATGACCTATCGAAAGGTAATTCGGAACGTCGCAGGACATACAGCGCGAGTGCTGTCGGTGTTGCTACTGGCCGTGGGAATCGGGACAGCGATGTCCCCCGGGCTGACAGCGTGGGCGAACAGTTGCGCCACGCTCGATGTCGTAGTCGCCCGCGGCACAAACGAACCCGGCTATCTGGGCTCGGTCGTGGGCGACCCGCTCTACGCGGTCCTCAGCGCGCAGCTACCGGTCGACACCTCCGCCCACCGGGTCGAGTACCCGGCGGACCTGCTGGTGCCCTCCTCGGTCTCCGACGGTACAAGGGCGATGACCGGCCACCTGCTCGCGCAGGCCGCCGCGTGCCCCGACCAGCGGTTCGTGCTCGTCGGCTACTCGCAGGGCGCGGCGGTGACCCACGGCGTCCTCGGCTCGCCGGCGATGATGCTCCTGCCGGGAATGTACGTGCTGCCGCCCTGGATGTCCGACCGGGTCGTCGCGGTCCTGCTGTTCGGCGACCCGCTGCGGCTCGTCGGCGCCACGGTGGCGCCGTTGTACGCCGACCGCACCGCGAACTATTGCACCGCAGGCGATCCGGTGTGCGCGGGCGGTATCTTCCCGACCGCGCACGGCGCCTACGGCTGGGCGTTCGCGAACGCGGCCGGGCAGGTGAACGGTCGGCTGTGAGCCCGCTGCCCGCCGTCGTCAGGCGGCGGGCAGTACGCCGGACAGGACGCGCCCGATCTGCGCCACCGCGCGGTCCACACTGCCGGTCGGCTGGAACAGATGGCTCAGGGTCAGCCGGACCATGATTTCGACGACCGAGGTGAGTTCCTCGTCGGACAATTCCGCGAGCAGGTGGAGCTCGCGCACGGTGCCGGTCAGCGCGGCGACCGCGCGGCCGAGAACCGGTTCCGGTTCGCTCATCAGGGCGGGCAGCAGGGCGGTGTCGCCCTCGCCGCGGGCCGCGAGCACAGCCTTGATCAGGGTGTTGTCGCCCGCGTTGCGCAGGGCGTAGTCCGCGGCGGCGGTCATGCCCGCGATCATGTCCGCCGGATGCTCGGCCAGCATCTCGGCGATCCCGGCCAGGTAGACGCCGAGCTCACGCTCGATCAGCGCGTCCGCGAGCGCCTGCTTGGTGCCGATCTCCTTGTAGAGCACGGGCCTGCTGATGCCGACCTCCTTGGCCACGCGCGACATGTTGACCGCGCCCCACCCCTCGGTGACGACCATCGTGCGGGCGGCATCGAGCATGCGGTCGCGCAACAGCTGACGCATCTCGGCTTGGAAGTTCGGCGATTCGACCACCCGACCATCGTACATGTGCTATCGATTCTGCTTCATCATTGACATTCTCTCGAATAGTGTATTCACTGAGAACACATCGCGCTATGTTGTAAACGAACACGGCAATGTCCGAGCTTGTGTCTCGGCGATCAGGAGAACGACATGACGACATCTCGCATCGACGACCACGAAGGGTCGGCGGCAGTCCTGCACTGGCGCGATCCCAAGCGCTACCTGTGGCTGTTCGGCCTGGTCGCGCCCAGTTCCGCGCTGTTGGCCTCGGCCTTCGTGTGGGTCTTCAATCAGCTGGGCTGGGAGTCGGTCGCGCCGGTCTGGTGGTGGCTGGGGCCGCTGCTGGTGTACGTGTTGCTGCCGATCCTGGATCGCTTCTTCGGTCCCGACGGCAAGAACCCGCCGGAGGAGGTGATGGAGCTGCTCGAGAACGACCGGTACTACCGGTACTGCACCTACGCCTACATCCCGCTGCAACTGGTGAGCCTGGTCTTCGCCTGCTATCTGTGGTCGGCCGACGACCTGTCCTGGCTCGGCATCGACGGCGGTCTCGGCGTCGTCTCGAAGATCGGCCTGGCCTTCACCATCGGCGCCATGGGCGGCATCGGCATCAACACCGCGCACGAACTCGGCCACAAGAAGGACGAGCTGGAGCGCTGGCTGTCGAAGATCACCCTCGCCCAGACCGGATACGGCCACTTCTACATCGAGCACAACCGCGGCCACCACGTGCGGGTGTCCACCCCGGAGGACCCGGCCAGCGCCCGCTTCGGCGAGTCGTTCTGGACGTTCCTGCCGCGCAGCGTGTGGGGCAGCCTGATCTCGGCGTGGGAGCTCGAGCGCACCCGCCTCGAGCGACTCGGCAAGGGGCCGTTCACGATGCACAACGATGTGCTCAACGCGTGGCTGATGACGGTGGTGCTGTGGGCGGTGCTGGTCGCGGTGTTCGGTCCGGTGATTCTGCCGTTCCTGCTGATCCAGGCGGTGTATGGGTTCTCGCTGCTGGAGACGGTGAACTACCTCGAGCACTACGGTCTGCTCCGGCAGAAGACCGCCTCGGGTCGCTATGAGCGCTGCACCCCCGAGCACAGCTGGAACTCCGACCACATCGTCACCAATATCTTCCTCTACCACCTGCAGCGGCACAGCGATCACCACGCCAACCCGACCCGCCGCTATCAGACGCTGCGGCACATGGACGGCGCGCCCGAACTGCCCAGCGGCTACGCCAGCCTGATCGGCCTGGCCTACCTGACCCCGCTGTGGCGCAAGGTGATGGACCCGCGCGTGCTCGCGCACTACGACGGCGACATCACCCGCGTGAACATCCAGCCCGCCAAGCGGGACAAGGTCCTGGCGAAGTACGGAGCACGCTGATGGCTGCCTACCTCTGTCCCGTGTGCGGCTACCGCTACGACGAGCAAACCGGCGCTCCCCGTGAGGGTTTCCCCGCGGGCACGGCATGGTCGGCGATTCCCGACGACTGGTGCTGCCCCGACTGCGGTGTCCGCGAGAAGCTCGATTTCCAGCTGAGCGAGGAGATTTCGCGATGAACGACTACAAGCTGTTCCGTTGCGTGCAGTGCGGTTTCGAATACGACGAGGCGCTGGGCTGGCCCGAGGACGGCATCGAGCCGGGCACCCGCTGGGACGACATCTCCGACGACTGGTCGTGCCCGGATTGCGGCGCCGCCAAGGCCGACTTCGAGATGCTCGAGGTGAGTCGCGGATGAGCGCCAGGATCGTCATCGTCGGCACCGGTGTCGCCGGTGCTACCGCGGCCCAGACGCTGCGGCGCGAGGGTTACGACGGCGAGATCGTCCTCGTCGGCGCGGAACCGGACCTGCCATACCGTCGGCCGGCGGTGTCCAAGGAACTCCTGGCCGGCGCCGCGTCGTTCGACCGCGCGGTGCTCAAGCCGGTGAAGTTCTGGACCGACAACCGGATCGACCTGCGCCCGGCCTTCGGCGTGGACGCCGTCGACACCGACCGTGCGACAGTGCGATTGGGCACCGGTGAGGTGCTCGGCTACGACAGCCTGCTGCTGGCCACCGGGGCGCGGGCCCGGTCGATCGACACCGCGTCGACCCGCGTGCATACCTTGCGTAATCGTGCCGACATCAGCGCACTCCGGACTGCCGTCGTCGAGGGTGGTTCGCTGCTGATCGTCGGCGGTGGGCTGATCGGCTGCGAGGTCGCGGCCACCGCCCGCGGGCTCGGCGCGCAGGTGACGCTGCTCAACGCCGGTCCGGCGCTGCTGGATCGGGTGGTGCCCGCCGCGGTGTCGGAGCTGGTGCACCGCATCCACGTCGAGCACGGTGTGGTGGTCGAGAACGACACCGCGACAACGCAACTCGTCGACACCAGCGACGGCGTCACCGCCACCGCCGCCGACGGGCGCACCTGGTCGGCGGCCGCCGCGCTGGTCGCCATCGGCTCGGTCCCCGAGACCTCGCTTGCCGAGGCCGCCGGAATAGCGGTGAACGACGGCATCATCGTCGACCAGCACTACCGCACGTCGGCCCCCGGTGTCTTCGCCGCCGGCGACGCCACCACCGGATTCCATCCGCTCCGTGGCGAATTCGAACGTGGTCAGCACTGGAACTCCGCCATGACAGCCGGCGCCGCGGCTGCCATGTCCATCCTCGGCCACCCGGCCGCGGTCGCGGAAGTCCCCTGGGGCTGGACCGATCAGCACGGTGTCTCGATGCAATTCGCGGGCTGGGTCCACCCGCACGACGAACTGGTCGTCGACGGTGACCTCGATGCCAGGGACTTCCTCGCCGTGGCGCTGCGCGACGGCCGCCCGGTCGGGGCCGTCGCCATGGGCAGACCGCGTGAGCTCCGCGCGACCCGCCCCCTCATCGCCGCGGGTGAACGATGGCAGTTCGGTGCGCCACCGACCCCGGTCGCCGTCAGCTGACACCGCGATACCAGACCAGACGCCCTCTTCGCTAGGGGATGTCCGCAGGGGGGACATTCGCGGGAGGGCGTCTGGTCACCGTCTGGGCGCGGAGTGTTCCGGTGCAGGAATTGCGGCCGGAGACTGACCGCAATCGGTCGTAGCGTGCAGGGATGGGAGACAGCGCACACGAGAAGAGGATTGTCGTCACCACACCACTCGGGCATGTGGGCTCGCGCGTGGTCCGGCTGCTGGTGCAGGCGGGGGTCCGGCCGAGGGTGCTGATGCGAGACCCGTCGCGGCTGGACGCGGCCACGCGCGCGTACGTCGAAGTGGTGCAGGCCGACCAGGGTGATCCGGCGGCGGTGGTGGCGGCCACCCGGGGCGCGGAGCGGCTGTTCTGGGTCGATCCGCCCGCACTCGTCGACGATGATCCGGTCGCCGGGTACGCGCGGATGGGGGAGTCGGCGGCGCGAGCGGTGACCGAAAACGGGATCGAGGCCACGGTGTTCCTCAGCAGTATCGGCGCCGAGAAGCGGTGCGGGGCAGGGGAGATCGACGGACTGGCGCGCACCGAGGAACTGCTGGACGCGACCGGTGCGAACGTGCTGCATCTGCGGTGCGGCTACTTCTTCACCAATCTGCTCACCCAGCTCGACGAGATCCGGACGGGAACATTGTCCACGCCGTGGCCGCTCGACCACGCCATGCCGTGGGTCGATCCGCGCGACATCGGCGAGGTGGCCGCGGCCCGGCTGCTGTCCGGTGCGTGGTCGGGGCGAGTCGTGCAAGCCGTGCACGGACCGCAGGATCTGACCTTCGCCGACGTCGCCGACATCCTGAGCGCGGAGATCGGACGTGACGTCACCGCCGTGCAGATCACCGACGACGAGTTGCGGGCCGCCCTGCGCTCCGCGGGTCTCGGCGCGGCGCAGATCGACGGCATCGCGGGCATGTCGAAGGGACTGAGCTCGGGATTCGTTGCCGAGGACGAACGTTCGATCCGCACCACGACCCCGACCACCCTCGCCGCCTGGGCCCGCACACACCTGCGGTGACGAACAGGGCCGGTCACGACAGCGTCGTGACCGGCCCCTCGGTCCTGGCGACCGACGACTACCAGTGCACGCCGGGCAGCATCCGGCTCACGCGGGCAGCCGGGCCCGGCATCACCATCAGCGGGGTGAGAACCGGAGCCAGCACGGTGAGTGCGTTGCGGCTCGGCTCGGCGGGCTCGGTCGACGCGGGCTCGGCGGCCGCCTGTGCCGGAACCGACTTGCCCTGCGCCGCCGTCGATTCACCGAACAGCCGGTAACCGGTGTGCATGATCGTGCGCTTGAGCGACGGCAGGAACATCTCGACGGCCTGGGAGAAGGTGCCGACGGGGGTGTCGATGCGGTCGGGACGCTCGAGCAGCGCGCGGACCACGATGTCGGCGGCACGCTCCGGGTCGGGCAGCGGCAGGGCGCGGTAGAGATCGGTGGGCGCGATCATCGGGGTGCGCACGAGCGGCATCCGGATGGACGTGAAAGTGACACCGGCGCCACGGTTCTCGACGGCGGCGATCTCGCTGAAGTTGTCCAGCGCCGACTTGCTCGCAGCGTAGGCGGCGAACCGGGGCACCTTGGTCTGGACCGCGATCGAGGAGATGTTGACGATGTGGCCGAAATGCCGCTCACGCATCGACGGCAGCAGCGCCAGGATCAGCCGCACGGCGCCGAAGTAGTTCACCGCCATGGTGCGCTCGAAATCGTGCATGCGGTCGACGGAATTGGCGACCGAACGGCGAATCGACCGGCCCGCATTGTTGATCAGGTAGTCGACGTGACCGTGCTCGGTCAGCAGCTGCCCCACCAGGGCGTCCACGGCCGTCGCGTCGGTGATGTCGCACGGGTAGGCGAACGCGGTGCCACCCTCGGCGCGCACGGATTCCGCTGCGGCGGTGAGGTCTTCGACACCGCGAGCCACCATGAGCACGGTGGCGCCGCGCCGGGCGACCGCATGGGCGGTGGCCAGACCGATCCCCGAGGACGCGCCGGTGATGAGCACGATCCGGCCCGAGAGCCGGTCGGCGTCGGCCGCGGGACGGCCACGGTGCGGGTCCAGGTTCGCGCGCCAGAAATCCCACAGCCGCTCGGCGTAGGTGTCGAACGCGGGCACCGTCAGCCCGGGCAGCTGGGCCTGGGTGGAATCGGCGACGAACTCGGCGGTGAAACCGACATGCGGGGCCACAGCCGCCGGAATGCCCGCCTGCTCGAACAGGAAATCGCGCACCGCATGCGCGCCGGGGACATGGCCGAGGCTGTTGAGCGCGCGGGCACTACCCGGCACCGTGCCGATGCCCGCGGGGCCGCCCGCGGCGGTCGCGAGGGCACGGTAGATGTCGCCGAAGGGCTGCGGCTCCGGGTTGACCAGGTGGAATGTGCGCCCGTCCAGCCCGTCGCGGCGCACCAGCCGCACCATCGCCTCGGCGACATAGTCGACCGGCACCACATTGGTCGCGCCCAGATCGGGCAGCGGCAGCGGCAACTCGGCAGGCAGCGCCGACAGCGCGGCGATCGCCTGGAAGAAGTAGTAGGGGCCGTCGATCTTGTCCATCTCGCCGGTGCGCGAATCGCCGACCACGATCGCCGGGCGATACACCCGCGAGCGCACGTCGGTCGCCTCGCGGACCAGCTTCTCGGCGGCGAACTTGGTGCGGTGATACGGCGAGGTCAGGTTCTGGCCGAGGTCGAAATCCTCCTCGAAGAACTTGCCGCGATGATCACCGGCCACCGCCACCGAGGACACGTGGTGCAGCACGGCATCGAGCCTGCGCGCCAGCTCGATCACCGAGCGGGTGCCCGCGACATTGGCCGCGTGCGAGGTCTGTTCGTCGGCGGTCATGTCGTAGACGGCGCCCAGATGCAGCACGTGGTCCGCGCGCGGCGGCTCGTCGCCCAGGCCGAGACCGTCGGCGGTCAGGTCGCCGACCAGCGCGAACACCCGATCGCCGTCGGGATACTGCGCGGTCAGCGCGGCGAACTTCGCCAGCGACTCGGCGCGCACGAGCACGTGCACGATCGCGGTGGGGTCGGCTGCGAGCAGCCCCCGCACCACTCGCCGACCCAGAAACCCGGTACCGCCTGTCACGATGTAGGAAACCATCGCCCCTCCTGAAAATTCTCGAAACACGGTGTCGTGCAACAGTGATCCGGCATGCGGCGGTGGATGCGGGCATCAACGGTTGAAGTCCAGCAGCAGATGGCTGGAGAGAAACCGGGCACCTCGTCGTCCCGGCTGGCCTTTACCGTACTCGTCAGTAACCTAGCTGGGCAAGCTCGTGGCGCCCGGTTATCGTGTGGGAATGGTCACCAGTCGCCGCAGGTCAAAGGGTGTGTGTGACAGTTAATTTCAGTAACTGTAAGTTTCGGACAACTTGCCGCTATCGTTCCGCCAGCACGTCGCCGACGACGGCGGCCATCCTGGCGCGGAACACCTCGGGGGCGAAGGTGCCCGCGTGGGCGCGGATCTTCGCCGGATCGTAGGTCGCCGAACGGAAGTCGCTCATCACCGCGGCCAGCGCCGCCACGACGTCGTCATCGGAACCGGCGGGCACGTACTCCCCGGTGACTCCGGGGCGGACCGTGTCGAGCGCACCGCCGGCGCCGACGGCCAGCACCGGCGCGCCGCACGCCATCGCCTCGACGGGGACGATGCCGAAGTCCTCGATGCCGGGCATGAGCAGCGCCTGGCAGCGCCGGTACATGTCCTGTAGCTGCTCGGCGGAGGTGGCGCCGAGGAAGGTCGTCTCCGGGCCAGCGATCGCCTCGAGCTGGGCGCGGAAGCGTCCCTCCCCGAGGACGACGAGGCGAACGCCCGCGCGTTGTGCCGCGCGAATCGCCAGGTCGGCGCGCTTGTAGGGCACCAGCCTGCCCGCGCAGAGGAAGAAGTCCTCGCGGGCAACGCCCGGATCGGGGGTGAACCGGGCGACATGCACAGGCGGGTTGACCACCGAGGCTGGCAGGCCCCACCAGTCGATGACCCGCTGGGCCACCGCGTGGGAGTTGGCGACGACGTGCGTCAGCCGTGGCGCGGCGCGCAGTTCGCCGCGCCGGGCCAGGGCACCCAGCGCACCGAGCGCGAGCTGGCCAGCGCGGCCGCCCGCCTCCTGCAGGCGGAATTCGCGATCCCAGGCCCACCGGGCCGGGCTGTGCACATACGCCACGACCGGTGCGCCGGTGGCCAGCGCGGCCTGGGTGGCGAAAGCGTGGTGGCTGACCACCACGACATCGAAGTCACGCAACGGCATGCGCCGGAATGCGCGCGGCACCAGCGGCAGCAGTGGCGCGTGCCTGCCGCCGGTGACGGTGTGTGCCCGGCTGAGCCAGCTGTCGTGGACGGTGCGGACCGGTTCGCGAAGCCCGCCCGGCGCGACGATCGGCGCGAAAACCTTAGCGTCGGGCCAGGTTTCGACGAACTCACCGACAACCGCCTCGGATCCGCCGAATTCGGTGAAACGTTCGTGCACGAGGGCGACGCGGGTCATCGGTAGGTGCTCACTTCGATCTGTCGGGGCGCCGCGGTGCGACGCAGAGCGGGGGCGACGGGGCGGCCGCGCAGCAGCCCGTCGACGGTGCCGCGCTCGATCGCGCGGCGATACACCGGAGCCGCCGCCGCGCACGCGGCGATCGTGGCGGCGATCGCGTCGGCGTCGTGGGCGGCCGAGGTGACGAACGACTGGCCGAGCACACCATGCTCGAGCAGTTCCTGGAGAAACAGTGTCCGAAAGGCTTGCGACGGTGCGCCTTCGGCATCCAGTGTGCGGAAGATCAGGCACGACGGTCTGCCGCGGACCTGGAGGTACTCGGCGATGCCGAGCGCGTCGGCGACGGCATTCACTCCGTCGGCGAGTGCCCGGCCCGCCTGCTCCATCCGGGCGATCGGGTCCTCGGTGCGGTAGGCGTGGACGACGGCGCGGAACGCGGCCAGCGACGCGGTCTCGGGCCCGTGCGTGGTGGACAGCAGGAAGACCCGGTCGTGGTCGGTGCGCAGGCCGCCGCGCTCCATGTACTCGCGCTTGCCCGCGAGCGCGGAAATGGGGAATCCGTTGCCCATCGCCTTGCCCCAGCACGACAGGTCCGGTGTCACCCCGTACACGGCCTGCGCACCACCGGCCGACCAGCGGAAACCGGTGATCATCTCGTCGAACACCAGCAGCGTGCCGTGCCGATCACACAGGGCACGAACACCTTCCAGGTATCCGGGCATCGGCTCGGCCATGGCCGTCGCGGCCTCGAGGAAAACGGCGGCGACGGTGTCGCCCGCGAGTGTCGCCGCGAGTGCGTCGAGATCGTTGTAGGCGAACTTCACGGTGTCGGCGGCGGGGATCCCGGCCGCCATGTCGGTGGTTCCGATGAACCAGTCGTCGACGGAGAAGAACGGCTGATCGCAGACGGCGATCGTGGTCCGGCCGGTCACGGCTCTGGCCAGGCGCACCGCCGCGCTGGTGGCGTCGGAGCCGTTCTTCGCGAATTTCACCATGTCGGCGCTCGGTACGAGGTCCAGGAAGTCCTGCGCGGCACATAGTTCGAGTTCGGTCGGTCGGGAGAAGCTCAGGCCGTCGGCGGCGGCGAGGGTGGCCGCGCGCAGCACCGGTTCGTAGCCGTGGCCCAGGGTGACCGACCGCAGCCCCATCCCGTATTCGACGAACTCGTTGCCGTCGACGTCCCACACGCGAGCACCCTTGCCGCGCACCAGGATCGGTGCCATCCGCTCGGGGTACTGGTCGGCGCCACGGGCATAGGTGTGCGCGCCGCCGGGAACAAGGTCGTGCAGGCGAGCCTGGATCGCGGCACTGCGTTCGAAACTGCGCATCAGGTGAGCCCCCACAAACCGTGGTCGGTGTGCAGCCCGGTGGGGCCACGATGGTCGGTCAGGACACCTTCGTGCACGAAGCCGGCGGCGGCAACCACAGCGGACGTGACGGTGTCGTCGACCGGAATCTCGGCCGCTATCCGCCGCAGCCCGAGCTCGGTGAACCCGTACTCGGTGACCGCGCGCAGCGCCGCGGCCCAGAGTTCGGTATCGGCGAGATCGGGGTCGGCCCAGGTGAACAGGCTGGTGGCCTGACCCGGCAGCAGGGAGTCGTACAGGCGGAATTCGCCTGCGTAGTAATCGTTCACGTGCAGCACCAGCCGCAGGCCCACCGGTGACCGGAGACCGAATCGGGTGTTCCACAGTGCGCGGTACCACCCGGCCCGACGGTGCCTGCGTTCCCATTCGGCAGACCCGACCGCCACCGTGATCCGGGTGCGGTGGGCTGTCGCGGCACGTCGCCAGGCCGATCGATCCGTGCGGACAAGGCTGCGCACCACGGCATTCGGGTGATCGGCGACCACCAGGGACACGGGTTCGGCGGGCACGTAGCGTCGCAGATGCTCGCGGGCTGTCCACGCGACCAGCCTGGCGGCGGCGAGCGCGACTACTGCGGGCGACACACCGCCGGACCTAAAACCGGCTGGGACCGGGGCTGATTCGGCCGGGATGAGGGCGGGGAGATCCTGCGCTACGAGGTCGGCCGGGTTGATCGCCGACAAGGTGTGGTCCCGGGGCGCCCCACCGGCGTCGTAGGCCAGTGCCATGGTGGCCTGGTGGCGGTAGCCGAGGCCGCGCACACAACGGAGTGCGGGTCGGTTGTCCGGTGAGACCGGTGCCAGCACCCGGGTGACACCACGGGTGCTGAACATGTAGTCGAGCAGCAGCGCGCCCACCTGTGCCATGACCCCGCGGCCTGCCCACCGCGCGTCGATCCAGCCACTGGATTCCGCGGTCGCCGAGGCCGCGTCGATGATGAAGTACTCCACCTGCCCTACAAACCGGCCGTCGACTTCGATGACCCCGGCGTACCGGTGCCCGGCCCGCATATCGGACCAGGCGACCAGGCATTCCCGCGCCCAGTGCCGGGGCGTGTGCCGCTGCTCCCAGCTCAGTGGTGAAGTGCCCCAGTACGGTTCGATGAACGGGCGGTCACGCAGCCGGATCTCGCGCCACTGCGCGAAGTCCGACATGCGCGGCGGCCGCAGGCGGACGATGCTGTCGCCGTGGCGAACAGGGCCCAGTATCAGGCGCGACATGTCGCCCGGTATGGGGGATGTCTTGCGCGACAACGCCATGTCTAGACGTCGCGCGATCCGGTGGTCTTCGGCACCGGGGCGGCACGGACCGGCCATTGCCGGGGCAGCACCGTGGTCTCGGGGTCGTACGCCACCGGCGTCGAGGTCCTGGTGTCACGTTTCGAGGCTGGGGCTGGGGCTGGGGCTGGGGCTGGGGCTGGGGCTGGGGCCGGGGCCGGGGCTTGGGCCGGGGCCTGGGCGGGCGCGGCGGGACCGGGTGTCGGCTCGGGTGCCGCGGCGGGAACAGGGGCGGCCGTGGCGGCCGCGGTCTCGGCTTTCCGGCCGCGACGCAACCCACCGGTTCGACCGCTGAGCCCACCGGTTCGGTCGGTGCGGCGGCTGAGCGCACCGCGCGCCAGCACCACCGCCTCGGCGACGATGATCAGCGTGGCAAGCCCCGCGAACAGGCCTTCCTGGACCGGGTGCGGGGCGACCAGTTCCGAGGTCGGATTGGCGATCACAGTCAGCCGCGGCATGCCGAGGACCTGGCGGAACTCCATCTCGCGCGCCACATCCCTGGCATCGAAACTGAGTTCCGGGCGCAACGGATCCTCGGCCAGCCTTTTGGTGAAGGTGTCCTCGACGGCCCGCCGATGCACCTCGAGATCGGCGGCCGAACGGGCGATGGCCTCGGTGCGCATCTGGGACGCGACACTGTCGAGCGACTGCTGCACCGCCAGCACCAGCTTTTCGGCCTGCTCGGGCGACCCGGCCTGTGCCTTGATGATGAGCAGCGACGGTGCGGGCCCGGTCATCGCCGAAACCCGTGGCCGCAGGTCGTTCTCCGAGGGCGCCAGCCCGTTCTTCACCACATCCGAGAGCACCCGGCTCTCGGTGACCAGCACGATGTAGGGCTGGGTCAGCTCGTTGAACACCGCGCCGATGGATTGCTGGGAGATCTGCGCGGTGATGCTCGCCTCGTAGGTTCGGGGGCTGCCTTCGCGGACCAGCCATACCGCACCGCCGACGAGGGCTGCGACAACCAGGGCGATCGGCAGGGCGCGAACCAGCTGGCGCAGATGGTCGGCGATGTTCACCCCGGACATCGCCGGACGCCCCAGGTCCGCGTCGCCCGTGTCCGCCGGGTCGGTCTCGCTCACGCTTCCCCCACATTTCGCCGATCTTGCTTCCGCGATGTTAGCTGGGGTTCCGCTGCGCCGCTAACCCGGTGGCACGTGGCGGGCATTACGAGTACCCGGACCTCGCGTTCGGTAAACGATCTGCACCGATGTCGATGTGAATATCGGTTGCCAGGCGGGTACTGTGCACGAAACGGGCGCGCGGCGCAGGCCCGATCAGTGTTGTGGAGGATGTGCGGTGGTGGGGGTACCGGTGTCGGTGTGCGTCCCGGCATTCAACGCGGCACGCACGATTGTCGAGACCATCGAGTCGATCCGCGCGCAGGATTTCGTGGACTTCGAGATCGTCGTGCTCGACAATGCCAGCACCGACGGCACCGGTGACCTGGTGCGGTCCTTCGACGACGAGCGAATCCGGTTGTGTACCAACGACACCGTGCTGCCGATGGTCGACAACTGGAATCGGGTGATGAGCCAGGCCCGCGGTGATCTGGTCAAACTCGTTTGTGCCGACGACCTGATCACCCCGGATTGCCTGTCGGCGCAGGTCGATTCGCTGCGCGATCCCGAGGTCGCCGTCGCAGGTGCCAAGTTCGACGTCATCGACGACGCGGGCGCAGTGCTCGCCCGGGCTCGCGGGCTGGGGAATCTGGTCGGGCGGTGTTCGTCGCGTACGGCGCTGGGCGCGTTCGTGCGCAAGCTGCCCGACGAGCTGTGCCCGACCGCCGCGTTCCTGTTCCGGCGCCACGAATTCGAGGCGACCGGGGGATTTCGCACCGATTTCTTCTATGCGATGGACATCGATCTTGTCGCGCGATTGTGTGCGCGCGGCAGGTTCTACGGCCACAACCGGGTGCTGGCGATCAACCGGGCTTCGGTGTTCAACCATTCCTCCACGACGTCGACCCTCAGCAAATTCTCCGATGTGCTGCGGTTCAACCACCATGCGCGACGGGAATACCGCGGCCTGGTCGGTCCGGTCGACGTACTGGCCGGCGACGGCAAGGTGCTGCGCCAGGCGCTGGTGCGCCTGGGTGCGCGGACCAAGCGCCTGGCCGGGCGGGGCTGAGTCCATGGGCTCGCTGCTGTACCTGGCCGCCATCCCGGTGGGCTGGGTGTTCCTGCGCTGGATCCGGTTCCGGCCGCAGCGTGGCGTGTTGCTGGTCGCCGCACTGGTCCCGTTCAACGGTCTGCTCGAGATCGCGCCGGGCTGGATGCAGGTCAACGGCTGGAAGGAGGCGCTGCTCGGACTCACCCTGCTGGTGGCCGTTTTCGTCCCGCATCGGCAGACCGATCCGCGTCCGGTGGTGCCGTGGTGGTCCTTCGGCGCCGCACTGTGCGTTTTCGGGGTCGTGTCGGCGTTCGTCACGGCCGGGACGCTCGGACTGTTCGCCATCAAGATCACGTTCTTCTATTTCATCGTGGTCCCGCTGATCCTGTATCTGCGCCCGTTCACCGCGCGCGACCGCGACCTGCTGGTGACGATCATGATGGTGGAGTCGGTGGCGATCGCGCTGTTCGGCCTTGCCCAGCAGGTGATCGGCGGCGCGGGCCTGGCGCAGATGGGCTACAAGTACAACGAGACGATCCGCTTCGCCGGCGGCCTGCTGCGTTCGTTCAGCACCTTCAACCAGCCGTTTCCGTATGCGTTCTACCTGGTGATGGTCCTGCTCGTCGGCGGGTCGGTCGCACTCGCGAATCCCAAGCGCCCGCGCAATCGGCTGTTCCTGATGACGACGCCGATTCTGGTCCTCGGTGCGGCGGCGAGTGTGGTGCGTGCCGCGCTGGCCGGGCTCCTGGTCGGCGCCCTGCTGCTGGCGGTGGTTCGCTACCGGCGCCAATTGATGCCGGTGATCATCGGCTCGGTGGCCGTGGTCGCGATCGGGGGGATCGCGGTGTCGTCGCAGGCCAGCAGTTCGCTGTTCTCCTCGTCGAGCCTGGCCGATCGCGGGACCGGCTGGAACACCGTCATGCGGACCGTCGGCAGTCACCCCTTCGGCGACGGACTCGGCTCGACCGGCGCCGCGGCAGCGCGGCTGCTGGTCGAGGAACTGGGCCCGATGGCCGGGGACTTGCCGTACGCCACCGGCGAGGTCCAAATCTATGGCCGCCCCTATCAACCCGACAACTACTACGTGAAGTTGCTCATCGAACTGGGGCCGATCGGGGTGTGGCTGTTCTCGGCGATCCTGGTGGTGATCTACCTGATGGCGCTGCGCTCGTCCCGCACGATGCGCGGGCCCGATTCGGCCTTGGCGCTCGGTGTCGCGGCGGCCGTGCTGGCCAGCGCGGTGGCGGCGGTGGCGTCGAGCTACTTCGAGATCTTCCCGAGTGATTTCTACTTCTGGTTGCTGGCCGCGGTCGTCGGCTGTGCCGTCACCCAGCAGCAGTCCCCGTCCCCGGCCGCCGAGCGCAGCTCTGTCCCCGAGCAGGTAACGTGAACAGTGAAAGTGCAAGCCCCGCAGTCTGTTTCGGTGCGCTGGCATTGCGCCCGAACGGCGCAGGCGTGGCTACCTATCAGCGGGAGCTACTGGGGCGGATCGCCGGGCTGATGCCCGGAACCGCGATGTCGGCGCTGGTGCAGGCCGACGCCGCGCCCGCGCTGCCATCAGGCATCGCGGCGTTGTCGCGGCCGGTCGCGGCGGGGGCTCGCCGGGCCTGGCACGGTATCGCGCCACTGCGCGGCATGGATGTCTTCCACGGTCTCGATGTCGATATTCCCCTGTCCGGGCCGGGCGCAACGGTCAGTACGGTGCACGACCTGTCGGTCTTCGATGTGCCGTGGGCGTTCAGCCGGTATCGGGCACGCGGTGAGCAGTTGCTGGTGCGGATGTCGTTGACCCGGGCCGACTTGCTCATCGCCGTCTCGGAATTCACCGCGCAACGGATCGCGGATCGCTTCGGTCGCGAGGCGGTGGTGGTGCCGCTGGCTCCCGCCGAATGGGCGCGGGTGCCCGACGAGGCAGCCGTGGCGCGGGTGCGCGCCCGGTATCAGCTGCCGCGGCGGTTCGTGCTGCAGGTCGGCACCGTCGAACCACGCAAACAAGTCGCCATGCTGGCCGAAGTGGCACGCGACCTCGACGTCCCGCTCGTGCTGGCCGGCGCCGGATCCGACGGTCCGCAGGCACCGAGCGGCGCGATCGGGCTCGGCTACGTCGACCTCGCGGATCTGCCCGCGTTGTACGCGGCCGCCACCGTGGTCGCCTACTGCTCGCAGTACGAGGGCTTCGGGCTGCCGCCGGTCGAGGCGATGGCCTGTGGCGGCGCGGTCGTGGCGAGCGCGGTCGGTGCGCTGCCCCAGGTCTGCGGTGACGGCGCGGTTCTGGTGGCTACCGCGACCACCGAATCGTGGGTGCGCGCCATCCGCCCCCTGCTGCACGATGACGCCGCCAACCGGGAGTTGCGTGCGCGCGGACTCGCCGCGATGTCCGAACTGAGCTGGCAGGCGACGGCCGAGGCGACGGTCGCCGCCTATCGTGCGGCCGGGCTGATGTCGTGACGGACGAGGCCGTCTCCGCGCCACCCCGGCCCAGCGGTGGCCCCACCGAGAACCGGTCCCGCGCGCAGTCGGGACGTGCCGCGGCCGGCAACACCGCGGCGATGCTGGGCGCCCGGATCTTCGCCGCCGTGCTCGGCCTGCTCGGCACCACGCTCATCGCCCGCATGCTCCCGGCGGTCGAATGGGGCTATTTCTCGTTCGTCTTCGGGTTGCTCGGCATGCTCGCGATCATCACCGACCTCGGAGTCGGGCGTGCGGTCATCGGCAAACTCGTGCACGGTGACCCCACCGAGGCCGCCGAGATCGCCACCTCGTTCATCGTGTTGCGCACGGTGCTCGGACTGGTCGGTTACGGGCTCGCCATCGGGTATGTGCTCGTATTACGTTGTCCGGCACCGGTGGTCGCGGCCACCGCGCTCGCCGGACTGGTGGTGGTGATCGCCACCCCGAGCCATGCCTTGACCATCCTGTTCCAGTCCACGATGCGGCTGACCCTGGTCGCCGCGGCCGAGTCCCTGGCCCGCTGCGTGCAGCTGGCTTTGACCGTGGCGGCGGTGCTGTGGGCGCCGACCCTGCTCCTCGTCGTGGTGCCCGCCATCGCCTACGAGGTCGTCGCCGTGACGGTGAAGATCATCGCGGTGGCGCGCGGGCTCGGCGGGCCCATCCCGGCCCGGCGCGTCGAGCTGAGCTGGTGGAGCCCGATGCTGCGTGAGGCGCTGCCGCTGAGTATCGGACTGGCGCTGATCATCATGCTCCAGAAGGTCGGGCTGCTGCTGCTCGGTCATGTCGACAGCTTCGAGTCCGTGGGCCTTTTCGCCGTCGGCATGAAGTTCTCGGACCTGCTCGATACCGCGGCGGTGGCGGTGGTCGGACCGCTGACGACCCTGCTGATCGCCTTGTGGCCGGGTGATCCGGTGCGGTTCCGGCGCTTCTTCCGCCAGGCCAACGCGGCCTTGATCGTGCTCGGGCTGACCGCGCTGGTGGCCTTCTGGCCGGTCGCGGGTCAGGTGGTCGGGCTGCTGTTCGGCCCGAATTTCGTTGCCGCGGCCGATGCCAGCCGCCTTCAGGTCGTCGGCGGGCTGCTCGGTGCCCTGGCACATTTGGGCTTGGTGGCGTTGATGGCCACCGGCCGCAACAGCCTGATTCCCTGGATCGCGGCGGCCGCACTGGGTGTGAACCTCGCCGTGGCGTGGCCGTTGATCTCGCGGATGTCCTACGAGGGCGCCGTCATCGCGGGCCTGGCGGCACAGGTGGTGCTGCTGGCCGCCGTCTGGCTGGGCGTGCTGGCGACCGTGCGAATGCGGCGGCTGCTGCCGGTGACGACGCTGCTCACGGTCACCGGTGTGGCCGTCGCGGTGATCGCCGCCGCGACCGCGATTGCGCACCGCTGGGCCCCACCGTGGATTCTCACCTCGGCCGTGGCCTGCCTGATATACCTTCTCATCGCCGGAAGCATCATGCGAAGGACCGAGGGATTGACGATACGAAGCTTGCGAGGGCCGAAAACTGATGACACTGTGGCGGATCGCTCGGGCGGGGCTGACCGCGGTGGTCGTCCTGGCGACAGTGCTCGGTTGCGCACCGGAGCCGACCGCGAGCACTGACACCGTGATCCGATCAGGTCTGGGAATCTCCGGCGGCCACTCCTGGCTCCAGCTCAGCGCCGAGGAACTGGATCGGCAGATGGGTCTGGTCGCCGCGACCGGCGCCACCTGGGTCCGCATCGATATCGACTGGTCGGTGATCGAACCCGTTCGCGGAAAACAGGATTGGTCGGCGACCGACCGCGCGGTGCGGGCGGCGCGGGCACACGATCTGTCGGTGCTGGCGATTCTCACCTACGCCCCGGCCTGGGCCGGACCCCACGGTGGTGTGGGCGGCAGCAAAGCCGCCCCGCAACCGGTGTTGTTCGGCAGGTTCGTCGGTGATGCCGTCGAGCACTACAAGAACCAGATCGCACACTGGGAGATCTGGAACGAACCCAACGTCACGGCGTTCTTCGCACCGCGCCCCGATGTCGCCACCTACGCGCATCTGCTGCGCCAGGCCGCCCAGGCGGTGCGCGCGCGGCAGCCGCACGGTCAGGTCCTTGTCGGCGGGTTGGCGCCCGCGGCCGACAACGGCCAGGACATCTCGCCGACGTCGTTCGTCGAGGACCTCTACGAACTCGGCGCCGACGCCGACTTCGACGCGATCGCCGTGCACCCGTACTCCTATCCCGAGCTGCCGGACTCGCAGAGCTGGTACAACGCGTTCGGGAACCTGATGCGGATCCGGCGGATCATGGACTCCCACCACGACACCACCATGCAGTTGTGGCCCACCGAGTTCGGTGCGCCGACCGGAACCGGTGCGCGGGCCGTGAGCGAGGACGTGCAGGCCAGGATCATCGATCAGGGACTCGGTCTGGTTACCGCGATCCACGATGTCGGACCGGTGTTCGTCTACTCCCTGGTCGATGCCGGTCCCGACGGCAACGACCTCGAACAGAACTTCGGGATGCTGCGGCGTGACTACACCGAAAAGCCGGCCGTGACCGTGCTGCGCACCCATGCGGAGGTGCTGCGTGCCGGTCGATAGCGGGGTACATGAGTTGGTGTTCGTCGCTCACACCGCGCAGGCGTCCGGCGCCGAGAAGGTCATGCTCGATGTCATCGAAGTGGCTGTGGCGCGTGGGTACCGGGTGCGGGTGGTCTGCCCGACGGGCCCGCTCAGTGCCCGGCTGCCCGACTCGGTCGGCCACCTCCCGATTCGGGAACTCGGATTGACCGGTCAGCGGGGAGCGGCGCGCGTCCGGGCCGCACTGGTCATGCTGTGGCGGTGGTTACAGGCCGCGATCGTGTTGCGGAAGGTGTCGCGTGGCGGCCGGGTCGAGCTGGTGGTCAACTCGACCATGGCCCTGCCCGCGGTGGCCCTGTCGGTGCCGCGCCGCCGGTCGACGGTCTGGCTGGTGCACGACATTCTGGCCAGCCGAAGGCAATTCGTGGTCGCCAGGATGGGGCGTCGGGCCGTCGGCCGGGCCGTCGCGGTCTCCGAGCGTGCGGCCGCGCCGGTGCGGGCGCTGGGATTCGAGGTGGATGTCGCGTGGCTGGGGGTGCAGTGGCCGGTCGAGGCCGCCCCGATCGTGGAGCGCAGGCCGCCGGTGATCGGCATTCTCGGTGTGATCACCGCGTGGAAAGGCCATCACGTGCTGCTGGCCGCCGCTGCCGAACTGCCCGAGGTCGGCATCGAGATCGCGGGTACCGCCCTGCCGGGGGACGAACCGTATCTGGCCGAACTGCGGGAGCGGGCTGCTCTCCCCGATCTGGCGGGCCGGGTTCGCTTCCTCGGGCACGTCGACCCGCTGGTGACGGTGCGCGGATGGGATGTGCTGGTGTCGGCGAGTGTGCTGCCGGAAGCGGGTCCGCTGGTGGTGCTCGAGGCGATGAGCCTGGGTGTTCCCGTGGTGGCCACCGACCATGGCGGCAATGTCACCGACGATGTCGCGCTGTGCGTGGCCCCCGATGATCCGGTCGCGCTGGGCGAGGCGTTGCGCCGGCTCGTCCACGATCCGCAGCTGCGGGCGCGGCTCCGGGAAGCAGGGCGCGCGCATATCGCTATCCGTCACGACCGGTCCCGCACTCTGCCTCGCATGGTCGATGTGCTGCTCGGCGAGTATCAGCGGGAGAAGGTCTTGCCGTAGGTAGGTGCGGTCGGCCCGGCCGGGTCGTCGACGAACCAGCGGCCCTCGAGCTCGGGGAGCAGGCTGCGCACTTCGGTGAGCAGATCGGGCAGGGTCAGCAGGACGGCGCCGGGGTCGGCGGCGACGAGTGCGGCGGGGGAGATGATGGGCACATCGGTGCCGGGCATCCGGCAGCCCTGTTTGGCGGGGGAAGCGTCGGCGACACCGGCGAGCAGGCCACGTCGCGCGCCCGCCATGGACAGCAGGGCGACGGCGCGGGACGCGGCGCCATAGGCGTACACCCGAGTGCCTTGTGCGGCAGCGATTTCCAGCCATTCACGCAGTGCGTGAACGTGCTTGTCGACGACCTGCTGCAGGGCAGGCGTCGACCCTTCGAGCACCTGGGCTTCGGCCGCCGACACCCGCTCGACAGCCGGATCGGCGGTGTGCTCACCATGGCGGGCGGCCAGGAGCACAGTGCCGCCGTAGAGTTCGAACTCCCACGCGGTCACCACACTCATCCCCACCGCGCGCAGCAGAGCTTGCAGCGTCGCCAGGGAGTAGTACGCGAAATGCCCGTGCCGCAACGCATTCCACTGCCCCTGCCCGACAATGGCGGCCAGCGAATGGTACTGCACCAGCAGCACACCGTCCGCGTCGGTCGCCGCGGCGCGCGCGGCGAACGCGGCCTGCTGATCGGGCTCGTGCATGATGCCGAAACAATCGAGCACCACCTCCGCCGCACCCTCGGTCTGCTCGGTGAAGCCGTGCTCGGTGAGCAACGGGAGCCAGGTGCCGCCGTGCGGGCTGCCGAACTCGGCCACCGTCGACCCGTGCAGCAGACCGGCCGCGTGCACCAGCCGCACGGCCGCCGCCGCCTGATCGCGCAACGCCTGCGGTTCGATGCCGCGCGGTTCGGCGGTGACGGTGTCGTCGTCGGCCAGCTGAGCCAGCCCACACCCCACGCACTGGTCCATCCGCAGCGGATGGCCGGTCTCCGCCGGATCGACGGGGCTGTCGTGCGGTGGGAAGTGATCGGCCGCGGGGACCGTACCCAGGTCGAGGACGGTAGTGAGCACGGAATTTCCGCAGCCGCGGCACCGGCGAGTCATGGCAGGATGTCCTCGTGCGTATCGAGCGGGCCGAGCTGGCCGACGTGGTGGTGCTCGTTCCCGAGCCGTTCCGAGACGAGCGTGGTCTGTTCACCCGGACCTTCGACGCCGGGGAATTCGACGCCCACTTCGGGAGAGAGGGCGCCGCCGCGGCATTCGTGCAGGACTCGCAGTCGCGATCCAGGCGCGGAGTGATTCGCGGCATGCACGGACGTGGTGGCCGCGGGGAGGCGAAGCTGGTGCGTTGCGCACGCGGCGCGGTGCACGACGTGCTCGTCGACATCCGGCCCGGCTCGCCGACTTTCGGTGCCCGCCAAGGGTTCCGGCTCGACGACGAGCACTTCCACCACCTGTACGTGCCGCCCGGGTTCCTGCACGGATTCCAGGCGCTCACCGAGGTCGCCGACGTCTGCTACCGCATCGACCGCCCGCACGACCCGGCCGAGGACCTCGGGGTCGCCTACGACGACCCCGACCTGGCCATCGACTGGCCCCTGCCCGCCGGCATCGTCTCGGCGCGCGACGCGCAGGCAGGCAGCTGGGCGCAGCTGCGCGCTACGCTGGCGCCGGCGCACTGATCCGGCGCAGCCGCGCGTCGAGTTCACCCGCGTCACAGAGCCCCTGCAGATGTGGCAACCGGGTGAACCGGCGGAAGAACGTGTCGGAGGTGAGCCCGCGCGCGGTGTACTCGGTGCACAGCTCCTCGGCGCCCGCGGGTACCGTCCAGCGCGCCTCGAAACCGAGAACCTTACGCGCGGCAGAGAAATCGACACGATACGAGCGGGGATCGGCGCCGCTCTCGCCGGTGATCAGCAGTCGCGAACCCGGCACCGCGTCCACCACCGCGGCGGCGATCTCGGCGACGGTCAGATTGTTGACCTCGGTGCCGATATTGAACGCGCGGCAGGAGATGTCGGCGGCGGGCGCGGTCAGGCAGGTGGCGAAGGCGATCGCGATATCCTCGGCATGCACCAGCGGGCGCCACGGCGTGCCGTCGGAGAGCACCTTCACCTCACCGGTGAGCACCGCGTAGCCGACCAGATTGTTGAGCACGATATCGGCGCGCAGCCGCGGGGAGAAGCCGAAAGCCGTTGCGTTGCGCAGGAATACCGGGGTGAAATCGGCATCGGCCAGGGCGGCGACATCGTCCTCGACACGCACCTTGCTCTGCGCGTAGGGGGTGATCGGGCGCAACGGCGCGTCCTCGGTGACCAGTTCGGCACCCGCGGCGCCGTACACCGAGCAGGTCGAGGCGTAGAGGAAGCGGCGCACCCCGGCCTCCTTGGCGAGGCGGGCCAGCCGCACCGACGCGTGATGGTTGATGTCGTAGGTGATCTCGGGAGCCAGCGCGCCCAGCGGATCGTTCGACAGCGCGGCCAGGTGGATCACCGCGTCGAAACCGCGCAACTGCTCGGCGGTGACCTCGCGCAGATCGACCGCCAATCCCGTGGGGTCACCGGCGAACTCGCCGAGCAGGCAATCGGCGAAGTAGCCGATGTCCAAGCCGGTGACCTCGTGTCCGGCCGCCCGCAGCACCGGCACCATCACGGTGCCGAGATAGCCCTGGTGCCCGGTGACCAGTACCCGCATGTTCACGTCTGTTCCCATCTGATGATCGCTTTGTCGAGCACGAAGGCCTCGGCATAGGGCGCGTGGCACTGCACGCCACGCATCCTGGCCAGACCGAGGAAGGCCTGCTCGTCGAACCAGTCACGGCCCGTCTGCGACGGATAGTGCTCGTGCAGCAACCGCGACTTCTGCTGCGCGAGTTCGGGTGTGAGCGGGTGGTACAGCGTCGGGGTGGGGGTGTCGGTCTCCCACTTGAGGATCTCGTAGCCCAGGATCAGGTGGTCACGGAATTCGGTGGGCACCAGCTCCGCCAGCAGCCGATGGTCCTGGTGGGCGTCACCGCGGTGCGGCGCGAACACCACCTCCGGCTCGCCGCTGCGCCGGAACCCGGCCAGCGCGTCCTTGATCCGGTCCCAGTGGGCAGGCGCGCGGCCGTCGGGAATATCGAGTACCTCGAGCTCCGGTTTCGTGCCGGAGCAGAACGCGGTCAGCGCCGCCCGTTCCTCGTCCTCGCGCGCGGTGCCCGCACCCGAGAGCACCAGCGCCCTGACCTGCACCTCCGGGTCGGCACCGGTGAGCGCGAGCAGGGTCGCGCCCATGCCGATCGCGATGTCGTCGCAGTGCGCGCCGAGCACCGCGATCCGGCGCGGCGGGCGGTTGAACAACCCGATCACTGCTGCTCCCACACCATCCACGGCCGCGAGCCGTTGCGGTAGGCGTCGTCGAGTTCGGCGCGCTCCTTGAACGTATCGGCCGGCTTCCAGAAACCGAGATGCCGGTAGCCGAACAGTCTGCCCTGCCCGGCCAGGGCGCCGCACACGTCGGCGACCAGATCACCGCCCGGCGGCAGCAGCTCGAAGATCTCCTGGCTCAGGACGAAGTAGCCACCGTTTTCCCACAGCGGCATCTGCGCCACCGGCATGATCTCCTTGACCTCGCCCGCGGGCGTGATGTCCACGCAGTGGAACGAGGACTGCGGCGGCACCACCATCATCGATGCCGCCGCACCCGAGGCGTGGAACGCCTCGATCATCGTGTCCAGCGGCGCATCGGTGAGGACGTCGGCGTAGTTGGCCAGGAAGTACTCGTCACCGTCGAGGTGATCGCGCACCCGGCGCAAACGCTCGCCGATCGCCGACTCGACACCGGTGTCGACGAAGGTGATCGACCAATCGCCGATATCGCTGCCGAGCAACTCCACCTGCCCGTTACGGATCACGAAATCGTTGGACGCAGACTCCTGATACGTGAGGAAGAAGTTCTTGATGTGCTCCGCGCCGTAGCCGAGGCACAGGATGAACTCCTTGTGGCCGTAATGCGCGTAGTAGCGCATCACGTGCCATAGCAGCGGGCGCGGGCCGACCAGCTGCATCGGCTTGGGCACGACGTCCTCGGACCCGCCGCGCATGCGCATGCCGTAACCGCCGCAGAACAACACGACCTTCATCGGTTCACCTTCGTTTCCATGGCACCGGCCACCACCGGGTCGCCGAGAATGTCGCCGCGGTGCAGCACCGGCAGCGGATAGACCAGTTCGCCACCCCAGTCGCCGACATGGCGCAGCTGGGCGGTGATCTCGGCTTCGAGATTCCAGGGCAGCACCAGCACCACATCCGGGCGGTCGGCATCGATGCGTTCCGGCGGATGGATCGGGATGCGGGTGCCGGGGGTGTAGCGGCCGTGCTTGTAGGGGTTGCGGTCCACGGTGTACTCGAGCAGGTCGGGCCGGATACCGCAGTAGTTGAGCAGAGTGTTGCCCTTACCCGGGGCGCCGTACCCGACGACCCGCTTGCCCGCCGCCCGGCAATCGAGCAGGAAGCGCAGCAGTTCCAGGCGCACCGATTCCGCGCGCGGTCCCAGCGCGGCGTAACCCTCGGGAACATGCAGGCCCGCCGCCCGTTCCAGCTCGAGCATTTCCGAGACCCGCGCTGCGGGCTCCGCGACCGCGTCGGGGCGCGCCCACAGCCGGATCGAACCGCCGTGGGTGTCGAGCAACTCCACGTCGACGACGGTCAGGCCGCCCACCGCCAGCGCGCGCTGCGCGGAATGCACGGTGTAGTACTGGAAGTGCTCGTGGTACACGGTGTCGAACTGGCCGAGCTGGACCAGATTCAGCGCGTGGTGCACCTCGATGCTCAGCCAGCCGTCATCGCTGAGCAACCCCCGCAGCGCACGGGTGAATCCGCGCAGATCGGGGATGTGGGCGTAGACATTGTTGGCGACCACCAGGTCGGCGGGCCCGTGTTCGGCGCGCACCCGCGCGGCCGACTCCTCGTCCAGGAACGTCGTTTCGGTGGGCACACCGGCCGCCCGCGCCGCCCTGCCGACATTGACCGACGGTTCGATGCCAAGGCAGCGGATGCCGCGCGCCATCACGTGACGCAGCAGGTACCCGTCGTTGCTGGCCACCTCGACGACGAACGAATCGCCGCCGAGCCCGAGACGCTCGGCGGCGGTGTCGACGAACCGCTCGGCGTGGCGCACCCAGCTCTCGGAGTACGAGGAGAAGTACGCGTACTCGGTGAAGGTGTCCTCGGGGGTGATCAGCGCCGGGATCTGCAACAGCAGGCAGTCCTCGCACAGTCGCAGATGCAGGGGAAACGTCGATTCCGGCAGATCGAGCTGGTCGCGGTCGAGGAAACTCTCACACGGCGGGGTGGCACCCAGGTCGAGCACACTCGTGAGCCGATCGGAATCACAGAGTCGACATTGCACGCAGGGCCTCACCTTTTACACGATCGCGAAAACCGTCACGGCCGATGCCGGACATGCCGAAAGTCGGTCCGGCGGTCCGAGACGTTACAGCCAGACGCCGCGCGGGCGGGACTTGAAACCTCTGGGACCGATATTGATTCGTGATATGTTTCGAAGTCGGTCGGGATTTCGCCAGGTCGGCTATCTGCTGGCGTCGGCGACCATTGCTCGTCGCAGTATGATGTCACCCACTCGGGAAAGTGATTGTCCTGCATTCATATCGAATAGCCATGAGTCTGCGCTTGCCTGCGGGGCGGCCGCTGGTGTTATCTGGCTAACTCTCGGAACCCGTTGTGCCGCTGATATTTCGGTGCGACCACCAGCAAATGGTCTGTAACAATCAGCGGGCGGGCATCGAATCGTGGGGAAGTAGGACGGTCATTGCGGCCGCGTTCGGATCAACGGGGTTCGGGAAACGGTGCGTTTCCCGAAGTGAGGTGTGGGTTCATGAGCTTCGAGCTCACCGGCGGCGGCGAAGTCGAGGTCGCCACCGCGGTACAGGCGCTTGGCCGTACGCGGCGTGAGAGCTGGCAGGCGGCGTTCGCGCAGCGGCTGGTCGCCACCGACGTCGTCGCGGTGCTCGGCGCCGTCGTTGCCGCGCAGGCCATCCGCTTCGGTGGCCCGGCCGCGCCGCCGCTGGCCTGGCCGCTGTCCTACGAGGTCGGCTACTCGGTGGTGACCTTGGCGCTGGCGGCGGGCTGGCTGGCCCTGCTGCACGGTTATGGCACCCGCGCCCCCCAGGTGATCGGCACCGGCAGCGAGGAATTCCGCAGGCTGGTCTCGGCGACCCTGCGCTTGTTCGGCGTCCTCGCGATCCTCGCGCTGCTCTTCCGGATCGAGGTCGCGCGAGGATATCTCGCTATCGCGCTGCCCGCGGGCCTGCTCGCTCTCATCGCAGGCCGACTGGCCTGGCGGGCGCGGCTGCGGCACTGGCGGGCCGAGGGCCGGTGTCACACCGCGGTGCTCGTCGTCGGTTCGCCCGAGGCCGCCCACGCGATGGCCACCGCGTTCACCGATGATCCCGGCTCCGGCTATCGCGTGGTGGGGGTGTGTGTCCCCGCGGGCTCGGGCGACGGGCGATTCGAGAGGCACGGCGGGCCGTCGGTGCTCGGCGACGACCGCTCGGTGCTCGACGCGGTGCGGCGCAGCGCGGCGGAGTCGGTCGCCGTGGCGGCCACCGATCATCTCGGCCCGGCCGAATTGCGTCGCATGGCGTGGGAATTGGATCCGCTCGGGGTCGATCTGATCGTGGCGCCCGGTGTCGTCGACATCGCGGGCGTGCGGCTGACGCACCGCATCGTCGCGGGGATGCCGATGTTGCACATCGACCGGCCGCGATACGGCCGGGCGAAGTCCAGTCGCAAGGCGCTGTTCGACTTCTGTTTCGCCGCGGCGGTGCTGGTCCTCAGCGCGCCGGTCCTGGTAGCCATCGCGATAGCGGTGAAGGCGACCAGCCCGGGGCCGGTGTTCTATCTGTCCGAGCGCATCGGCCGCGACGGTGTGCCGTTCCGGATGATCAAGTTCCGCAGCATGCGCCTCGATGCCGACACCGTGGTCGACGATCTGATCGAGCAGCACGGTGGCAACCCGGTGTTCTTCAAGGTCAAGGATGATCCGCGGGTGACGCCGGTCGGACGGTTCCTGCGCAAGTACAGCCTCGACGAGCTGCCGCAGTTCTGCAATGTGCTGCGCGGCGAGATGAGCGTGGTGGGGCCGCGGCCCCAGGTGCAGCGTGAAGTCGACAGTTATGACGGCGAGATGCGCAGGCGCTTGCTGGTGAAGCCGGGGCTCACCGGGTTGTGGCAGGTCAGCGGGCGGTCTGATCTGTCGCTGGAGGATTCGGTGCGCCTGGATCTGTCCTATGTCGAGAATTGGTCCATGGTGCTCGATGTCGCGCTGATCGCGCGGACCATCGGTGTCGTCACACGCGGGGACGGCGCCTACTAGCCGAGGGGCCGACGCGGAACCCCGCGCCGGCCCGGTTCCCTCAGCGCAGGTCGCGGCGTCGGAAGGCCGCCAGACCGAGGACGGTGCCTGCGATCGCGACGGCGAGAAGCCAGGCGATCGGGACGATGTCGAAGGACGCGCCGGGCAGCTTGGGCGGGTGGACGAACGGCACAAGGTCCATCAGCCACTGCGGGAACGTGCCGAGCGAACCGAGCAGCACGATCACGATCATCGCGCTCAACACCGCCCAGGCCAGCGACGCGTACTTCGGCACCGCACCGAACAACAGCAGGGCGATCGCGGTGACCACCCAGACCGCGGGCAGCTGCACCGCGACGGCACCGAGCGACTGACCGAGCTTGCCGACGACATCGCCATCGACGGCGCCCCACACGATACCGAT
This sequence comes from Nocardia sp. NPDC060259, assembly GCF_042728775.1. NCBI lineage: Bacteria > Bacillati > Actinomycetota > Actinomycetes > Mycobacteriales > Nocardiaceae > Nocardia > Nocardia sp. NPDC060259. Next base: position 9,386 of record NZ_JBHXAY010000035.1, on the reverse strand, counting down.
CCCGATGCCGGACACCAGCAGAGCCGCCGCCGGCCCGACGACCGCGAACAGCAGGTGGCTCGCCGCGTACCGCACCCGGCCCACCGCCGCCGCCAGCACGGCCTCGGCACGACCCGAGTTCTCCTCCTCGTGCAGGCGCAGCACCGACGACACCGAATACGCGGCCGCGGCCGCCGCCAGCATGGTGATGGCGTAGGCGATGAACGACTTCTCCAGATCGTCGGAGCCGCCCAGCGCGGTGACCACGTCCTGCAGGGTGCCGCTGTCGTCGAGCATGCCGCCGATGCTGTTCACCGCGCCACCGATCAGTAGGCCGTACAGGCCGAAACCCACCGTCCAGCCGAGCATCGAGCCGCGCTGCAACCGCCAGGCCAGACCGACCGGGTCCGAGAGAGCGGGGCCGGCCGCGGCAGGGCCTGGGCGTTCGGCGAGCAGGCCCGCACCGAGGTCGCGGGTGCGCAGCAGCTGGTAGGCGAGCAGAGTCGCGCCGATCGCGACAGCGGCGAGCGGGACGAGCACCCACCAGCGTTCCTCGGCGTACGGACGGATCTGCAGGCACCAGCCCAGCGGCGAGAACCACGACAGCACACCGTTTCCGGCGTCGCCCACCGCGCGCACCGCGAAGGCGGCGCCCAGCGCGCCGAGCGCGACACCGCGCGCGATCCGCGCCCCGTTGCTCAGCTGGGCGGCGACCGCGGCCACCGCGGCCCAGACGAACCCGGAGGCGGCCAGCGCCGCGCCCCACGCCACCGAGCCTGCCGCGGGCAGGTCGGCGGCCATCAGCGAAGCGGCGCAGGCGATTCCGGCCACCGCCGCGGCGCCGAAGGTCAGCAGTAGCGCGCCGGTGAGACCGGCGAAACGGCCGATGCTGGTGGCGCCGACCAGTTCCGCGCGCCCGGTCTCCTCTTCGACCCTGGTGTGCCGGATCACCGTGAGCACGGCGGCGATCGCGATCATCGCGTACATCGCCCCGGCCTTCCAGGTGCCGATGGACCCGAGCGAGGAATTGAACACCGGACCGTACATGGCCAGTAGCGCGGGACTCGCCGCCGTGGTCGTGGCGAAGCTGTCCAGCTGCTGCTGGGTGGCATAGAGGTCCTTGACCGAGACGACCTGCAGCGCCGGCATCAGCCCGATCAGCAGCGACCACGCGGGCGCGATGATCCGGTCGCGCCGCAGATACAGCCGCAGCATCTGCCCGGTGCCCGCGAATTCGCTTGCGGTGCGGGTGGTTCCGATGAATCTCGGGGTGGCGGCGATGGTGGTCATGCCCGCACCTTCTCTCCGTCGACCGCCGCGCCGCTCTCGACGTGGTAGTGCCGCAGGAACAGGTCCTCGAGTGTGGGCGGTGCGCTGGTCAGGCTGCGCACGCCCGCGTCACCGAGGACGCGGATCAGCTCGCCGAGGTGCTCGGCGTCGACCTGGCAGCGCAGCGTGGAGCCGTCGACTTCGACATCGTCGACACCGGGAAGCGCGCCGACATCGCCCGGATCGCCGATCAGTTCGGCCGTGATCGCGGTGCGGCTCAGATGCCGCAGCTGGTCCAGCGAGCCGGATTCGACCGTGCGGCCTGCGCGGATGATCGTCACCCGGTCACACAGGTGCTCGACCTCGGACAGGATGTGGCTCGACAACAGCACGGTCGCCCCGCGGGCCGCGGCCTCGCGGACGCAGTCCTGGAAGATCCGCTCCATCAACGGGTCGAGACCCGAGGTCGGCTCGTCCAGGATGAGCAGATCCGCGTCGGCCGAGAACGCCGACACCAGGGCGACCTTCTGCCGGTTGCCCTTGGAATAGGTGCGGGCCTTCTTGGTCGGATCGAGCTCGAATCGCTCGATCAGTTCGGCGCGCCTCGTCTGGTCGAGCCCGCCGCGCATCCTGGCAAGCAGGTCGATCGTCTCGCCGCCCGACAGCGACGGCCACAGCGTGACATCGCCTGGGACATAAGCGATCCGGTGATGCAGGGCGACCGCATCGGTCCACGGGTCGCGGCCGAACAGCGCCGCCTCGCCGCCGGAGGCGCGCAGCACGCCGAGCAGCACCCGGATCGTGGTGGACTTGCCTGCGCCGTTGGGGCCGAGGAACCCGTGGATCTCGCCGGGGCCGACCCGCAGGTCGAGCCCGTCGAGCGCGGTGAAGCGGCCGAAAGTCTTACGCAGGTCATGGACTTCGATGACCCGATCGGTGGTGTGGGAGGGCATCGTCTACTCCTCGATGAGGCTGTCGAGCAGTGTCGAATCGGTCAGCATGCCTTGGGTGTAGAGCTCGAGCGCCGGGAAGGTGGTCAGGTCCGACAGGTCCCGGATCGCCTTGCGGTAGTCGAGCTTTCCGTCACGCTGCATTCGCATCTGCAGATAGAGGTTGGTGGCTCCGACATGGCAGAGCACGATGTATCTGGCCCGGGCCGCGGGATCGCGGCTCGGCTTGAGCTGGCCCGACTCGACGGCGGCTTGCATGTATTCCTCCGCGTCGGCGACCATGTGCTCCAGCAGGGATTCCGCCAGAGCGCCGCCGGCTTGGAAGCTGCGCAGCATGTAGGCCACCAGGGGGGCGTACATCTCGATCTCGGCCAGTGCGGTGATCATCCCGGCGGCGCCTGTGGAGCGGATGACCCGCAGTTTCTCGTCGCGAATGATCTCGAGCACACGATCGTCGCAGGCGGCGCGCAGGCCGTCCTTGGAGCCGAAGTGGTGATTCACCAGACCGGGTGAGACTCCGGCTGCCGCGGCGATCGCCCGGACGCCGACACCGAAACCCTGCTCTCCGAACAGGTCGATCGCGGTATCGCGGATCCGGGCGGCGGTGGTCAGGTCGGGGGAGGGTCCTTGCGGTACGGGCTGTTGGCTGAACACATGTTCAATATACTAAACGACTGTTCAATCGTCGAGCAAGAGCCTGTGTCGGTGAGTTTCGGGCCGCCACCCCGTCGGCGACGCGGCTAGGGTCGAAGACATGGCTACCGGCACAACGACGACGGCAGAACATCTCCGCGCAGCGCTGGACGGACCGTGGCGCGCGGTGAGAGACCAGGCGCGAGTCCAGCTCGCCGACGACCGCTTCACCGGCGACCCGGAACTCGACATCCACGCGGCCAGGGCGCGCGTACTCGACCAGATGCGGGTCATCGCGACCATGGGTTACGCCGAACGCGGGTTCCGGCCCGAGAACGGCGGCACCGGCGACCCGGGCGGCGCGGTCACCGGTCTGGAGATGCTGGCCTACGCCGACCTGTCGCTGTGGGTGAAATCCGGTGTGCAGTGGGGACTGTTCGGCGGCGCGGTGGAGAACCTGGGCACCGAACGCCACCGCGACTACATCAAGCGACTGATCTCGCTCGACCTGCTCGGCTGCTTCGCGATGACCGAGTCGGGACACGGCAGCGACGTCGCCAATATCGAGACCACCGCCACCTACGATCCGGCCACCCAGGAATTCGTGGTGCACACCCCGACACCGTCGGCCCGCAAGGACTACATCGGCGGCGCGGCCGTGCACGCGCGGATGGCGGCGGTGTTCGCCCAGCTGATCACCGGCGGGGAGAACCAAGGCGTGCACTGCCTGCTGGTCCCGATCCGCGACGAGCGCGGCGCCGACCTGCCCGGCGTGACCACCTACGACGACGGCATCAAGGGCGGCCTGCCCGGGGTGGACAACGGCCGCATCGTCTTCGACCAGGTCCGGGTACCCAGGGAGAACCTGCTCAACCGCTACGCCGACGTCGACCCGGACGGCACCTACGCCTCCGAGATCGACAACCCGAGCCGCCGCTTCTTCACCACCCTCGGCACGCTGGTGCGCGGCCGGGTGAGCGTCGGTGGCGCCGCGGCGGCGGGCGCGCGGGTCGGGCTGAGTATCGCCGTGCGCTACGCGCTGGCGCGGCGTCAGTTCGCCGATCCCGACACCGGGGAGGAGACCCTGCTGATGGACTACCGCAGCCATCAGCGCAGGCTGCTGCCGCTGGTGGCCAAGTCGTTCGCGCTGGCCTTCGCGCAGAACGACCTGGTGCGGCGGATGGACCTGATCCAGTCCGGCAAGGACACCGAATCCGGCTCCCAGCGCGCGCTGGAGAAGCGCGCCGCGGGCCTGAAGGTCGCCCAGACCCGGCACGCCACCCGCGCGATCCAGGAATGCCGCGAAGCCTGTGGCGGCGCGGGCTATCTCACCGAGAACCGCCTCGTCACGCTCAAGGCCGACACCGACGTGTTCACCACCTTCGAAGGTGACAATGTCGTGTTGACCCAGCTCGTCGCGAAGGAGCTGCTCACCGCCTACTCCGACGAGGTCCGCGATCTCGATGCCCTCGGCTGGGTGAAGTTCGCCGCCACCATGGCCGGCGACGTGGTGCGCAAACGATCCGGTGTCCGCCAGCTGATCCAGACCCTGCGCGACCGCAGCGACGACAGCGTCGACGACGGCGACCTGTCTAAGCGCTCGGTGCAGCTGCAGCTGTTCGCCGATCGCGAGGACTACCTGCTGCGGACCGCCGCGCACCGGCTGCGCGCCAGGGCCGCCGACACCGGCCCGTTCGAGGCGTTCAACAACGCCCAGGACCACATCCTGGCCGCGGGCGCCGCGCACATCGACCGGCTGGTGCTCGAGGAATTCGTCGACGGGATCGCCACCATCGAGGACCCCGACGCCAAGACGCTCGCCGAAACCGTCTGCGACCTCTACGTGTACGCCTCGCTGGAGGAGAATTCGGCCTGGTACATCATGCATCGGTTCATGTCGGTGGAACGGGCCAAGGCGGTGCGGCGCGGGGTCAACGAACTCGTCGACCGGCTGCGTCCGGACGCGCTGACCCTGGTCGAGGCAATGGGTGTGCCCGAGAAGATGCTGCGCGCCGAAATGCTGCACGACGCCAGCGTTTTCGAAAGGAACTAGCCGCGCGTCCTGACTCGCACCAGGTCAGCGAGCCAGCACAGTCCCATCGCCATGGCCGCGGCGGCCGCCGCCCCACCGAGCACATCGGTGGGGTGGTGGTAGCCGAGCTCGACCATGCCGGGCGTGATCGAGACCAGCGCGAGCACGGTGAGCGCCGCGACCGTGATCCGTGCCTTCAGGTTCGGCACCAGGCACGCGAAAGTCGTTGCGACAGCGACGAGATGGACGGTGTGCCCGCTCGGATAGGCGAGGTAGTCGTGGAGTTGCCTGTCCCACACCGGTTTCAGCAACCAGGTGTTGATCGCCAGCGCGACCTCGGGCACCACCAGCATGGTGACCGCCCGCCACCATTCGCGCCGCAGGGCGAACCAGCCGAATGCCGCGAGCAACAGGATCAGCACGACGGGCCCGCTGCTCGGCGCGACGAGCACCTCGGCGAGCCCGGGGGAGAGCGTGTCGGCGATCGGGTCGGCCACCGCGGAGTCGAGGTCGGTGGGCCCGTCGTCGGCGGGGAACGTCAGCGGGATCGCGACCGTGACAGCGGCGCCCGCGCCGATCGCCGTCGCGCGGACGGCGGTGCGCGCGGAAACTTCCTCGAGCACGGACGCGACGACCAGCGGTGGCTCAGGCGGGACCATAGGTGAGCACCGCGGTCACCATGAACCACAGCACCCAGACGATCGCGATGATCATCCCGATCGCGAGCGTGATCCGCAGGAACGCGCGGCCGAAGTCGAGATCACCGTCGATCCGCGGATACAGCTTCCACGGGCTGTACCAGGGCGCTACCAGGCCGCGGTTCGCCAGTTCGCGCTCGAGCTGTGCCTGTTCCTCGGCGTACTGCTCGGCTTGGGCCTGGGTCGGGCCGCCGTGCCACAGGGTGACATCGATCGGGCCGAGGAAGCCCTCGTTGAGCAGATCCTGGGGTGCGGGCAGATAGGGCAGGATGCCGAGGCCGCGGAACGCGATGGCGATGTCGTTGGCGGTCCAGAGGTTGTGTTCCTTCGCGGCCAGCATCTCGAAGTACTGTTCGAGCCGGTGCGGATCGTCGGTGACGATCACGTCGAAGCTGGGATCGCTCCACCCCTGGTGCACGTCGATCTGCGCGCCCTGCATCGGCACGATGACGCCGAGCCCGTGCACCGCGCGCTGGCCGAGCCCGCGCGCCGCGAGATAGTTCTGCAGCGCGAAGGTGTGCTCACGGGAGCGCTCCAGCGGCGTCGACTTCTCGGCGCCCGCGAACCGCGCGAGCTCGCCGGAGACCATCCACGGGCCGTTGAGCGGGATCTCCAGCACGCCGTCCTGGAGCGCGGTGAAGGTCTCCGCCTCGATCACCACGCAACTGGTCGGCGTCCACACCACCGCGTCGAACTGATGTAGCCGATCGTCCTGGAACAAGCTGCAGTTGATCGTGGCGACGCCGTGCGGGCTGGACGGATCCTTCCAGGTGCGCAGCCAATCGATCAGTGCCAGCTCGGCATCGGTGCCTGCCGCATTCTGCACGCGCACGAGCATGGAGTCCGCCCTTCTGGGTCGTTGGCGCCGCGGGCCGAGAACCGTTGGCGTACATCGTAGCTCGATGACCGGCGGTTGCCGGGGAGGATGCGGCCGGTGTTCAGCTCGGCTCGGCCTCGATCTTGCCCGCCGCGACGGCGGCGACGAGTTCGGCGTGATCGGCCTCGGTCCGGTCGGCGTAGCGCACCGCGTAGCGGGCGATCGCCTCGTCGAACTTGTCCTCGTCGGCTTCGAGATAGCCGGCCAGGGTGCGCGGGTCGAGCGAGCGGGAGTGCGCCCTGGCCAGCAACGCCCCGGCGAGCCTGCCGTAGTCGTCGAGATCGCCGGCCGAGAGCCCGGCCGGGTCGATGCTGCCCTTGAGATTGCGGAACTGGCGCACGATGAACGGGATCGAGCCGTCGAGCTCGATCGTCGTCCAGCCGAGCAGGATGTCGGTCTCGGACTGCACGCTGCGCGCGCCGACCACGATGCGCTCACCCTCGTGCCGGGGCGCCGCCGGCGGCAGGAACGGCGCGAGCGCGGACGGATTCGCCTGCTTGACCTGCAGCACCAGCGCCTCGCCGTCGTTGCCGTGCAGCAGCGCCACATAGCTGTGCAGGCCGACGCTGCCGGTGCCGACGATCCGGAACGCCACATCGGAGACCGCGAAACGGGCCAGCAGGTTGCGCCGGGACTCGCGGATGGTGCCCGCGTAGCGCTCGAGCCCGTCGATCACGGCCTCGGCGACCCGCTCCTCGACCGGGGTGAGGATCGGCGGATCGCTGACGAACCGGTGCTTGCTGATATCGGTCTCGTGATCGTCGAGGTGCGCGGTCCACTTCGCGACGACCTTGGCGCTGGTGTTCTTGCGCGCCTTCTTGGCGGCCTTCTTGAAGTCGTCGAGCAGATCCTCGGCCTTGGCCTCGGTCAGGATCGACTCGTCGTGCATCGCGGTCCAGGACTGCAGGAACGGCATGTCCGCGAGTTCGGCGACGGTGCGGCGGTAGGAGCGGGCGGCCTCGCGCGCGGCGCGCACGCAGTCGTCTTCGTCGGCGCCGCCCTCGCGCCCGGCCAGCACGAGGCTGGCGGCGAGCCGTTCCAGGTCCCATTCCCAGGGTCCGAGGACGGTCTCGTCGAAATCGTTGATGTCCATCACGATCTCGCCGCGCTGGGTGCCGTAGAGGCCGAAGTTCGCGGCATGGGCGTCACCGCAGATCTGGGCGGGCAGCCCACTGTCCGGTCCCGCGGCGAGGTCGGCGGCCATCAGCCCGGCGGCGCCGCGGAAGAAGGTGAACGGCGATGCGGTCATCCGGCCGATCCGCAACGGGATCAGTCGCTCGATCCGCCCCCGGTTGCTCGCCTCGACGAACTCGAGCACGCTTGGCCGGTCCGGGCTCTCGGCCGCCCGGTCGCGGGTGGAGACCGGGACCCGTTCCCTGGCGGCGCGGCCGCGTTCGCGCGCGTCCTCGGCGGAGACGTAGGTACGCAGATCTAAACCACTGTCGGACACAAGTGCCCAGGTTAGCGGTTCGGCGCCGGACAGGCACCGCGACCGCCGGGCAATAGAACGCGGCCGGAAGTTTCGGCGTGGCCGGATGGCGCGAGCGGGGGTCGGTGCGGTATGCAGGGGCGTGGCAACCGAATCGGGAACGCCGGGCACCAACGACACCGCAACCGGTGGCGTGTTCAGCGATCGCATCCTGACCGTGCCCAATGTGCTGAGCCTGATCCGGCTGATCGGCATCCCGGTGTTCCTGTGGTTGTTGCTGGTCCGCCATGCCGACGGCTGGGCGTTCGCGCTGTTGATCGCACAGGGCTTCACCGATTTCCTCGACGGCAAACTCGCTCGGCTGCTCGACCAGTCCTCCCGGCTGGGCGCCCTGCTCGATCCGCTCGTCGACCGGTTATACCTCGTGACTACGCTCGTGGCGTTCGTCGCACGCGGGCTGATTCCGTGGTGGATCGCGGTGATCCTGATCGGTCGCGATCTGATACTCACCGTGACCCTGTCGGTATACAAGCGCCGTGAACTGCCCGCTCCCGAGGTGATCTACCTCGGTAAAGCGGCCACCTTCGCGCTGATGTCGGCCCTGCCGTGGCTGCTCACGGGGGAGATGGATTGGGCAGGGGCAGGTTTCGGCTGGGCCTTCGGCTGGGCACTGCTGATCTGGGGCACCGCGCTGTATGTGTGGACAGGGGTGCTCTACGTGGGGCTGGCGGTCGCGGTCGCGCGTTCGATACCGCCTGTGCCGCACCGCGGGAGCTAGTCGATACTGTTGCGTGCAACGTTGACGACGAAAGGACGTCCTGTGACCCGGACCCCTGAGGATCTGCGCTACACCGAAGAGCACGAATGGGTGCGGCGGACCGGCCCCACGGCGGTTCGTGTCGGCATCACCGACTACGCCCAGTCACAGCTGGGTGACGTCGTGTTCGTCCAGCTGCCCGAGGTCGACAAGGATGTGACCACCGGCGAGAGCATCGCCGAGGTCGAGTCGACCAAGAGCGTGTCCGACATCTACGCTCCACTGAGCGGGAAAGTCGTTGCGGTGAACGAAGTTCTGGTGCAGGAACCGGAGACGCTGAACACCGATCCGTACGACGACGGCTGGCTGTTCGAGCTCGCCTTCGACGAGGAGGCGGCGCTGGATTCCGCCCTCGGTGAACTGCTGGATGCGGCGGGTTATCAAGGAGTTATCGGGGGCTGAGTAAGCCTTCACAGTTCTCCCTGCACGGGTACGCCCCGGCAGGGTACGGTCAAAGCCAAGCGGATACGTCGGGGAATCGACGCCGGGATCTTTTTCCTGGCGATGTGATCGCGCCGGTCGTGTCGCCGAATACAGCACCTGCTTGCATGGATAATCAGGTTCGAGGAGGAGAGAAACGGTGAGCGAGAACAGGGACCCGGGTTACGGGGAGACCGCGGCCGCCGTACCCGTCCCGCACATCCGCACGACCACCCCCGTCGTGATGGCGACGGCGTGCTTCAGTTGACCCTCGCGCGATTC
>NZ_JBHXAY010000034.1:0-56865 GCF_042728775.1 Nocardia sp. NPDC060259 | reverse complement strand
ACGATCTTCCAGATGGCCAAGCTGATGTGCTGACCGGTATTCCCGGCTCGACGCGGCGGCGGTTCCCTCTCGGGACCGCCGCCTCGTCGTTCGTCGGAGGCGGACGAGCCGGCCTGTAAGCCGGATCCTGTCCCCGGTTCGCACCGGGGGGCGACCATCCATCTGGACACACCGTTGCCGGGTGCCTCGAGCGGTCCACCCGCAGGCTCGGGCGAGCAGCCCTCGAACACCTGCGCAGCCGCACCGCGAGGTGCGACCTTCGACCTTGCTCCGGGCGGGGTTTACCGAGCCGCCCCGGTCACCCGGGGCGCTGGTGCGCTCTTACCGCACCGTTTCACCCTTACCGCACGTGTGTGCGGCGGTCTGTTTTCTGTGGCACTGTCCCGCGGGTCACCCCGGGTTGCCGTTAGCAACCGCCCTGCTCTGTGGAGTCCGGACTTTCCTCGGCAGCGAGCAGCGGCACCATCGCACCCGTTCTCGTCGCCGCGGTCGCCCGGCCGACTCGTCCGCTCGTACAGAGTACTCGGTACGGTTACGAGCCATGGAACGTGTCGACGTCAGTTTCCCCTCGGGTGACCAGCAGTGCGCTGCCTGGCTCTACCTACCCGACGGTGCGCCCCGGCCGCGCCCGCTGGTGATCATGGGACACGGGCTGGGGGCAACCCGCGAAATGGGGTTGGATCGGTATGCGCGGCGGTTCGTCGCGGCGGGAATGGGGGTGCTGGCGTTCGACTACCGGCATTTCGGGGCCAGCGAGGGTGACCCACGCCAGGTGCTCAACATCGCCCGCCAGCGGCAGGACTGGAAGGCCGCAATCGCCTACGGGCGCAGTATCCGTGGGTTCGACGCGACCCGGATCGCGTTGTGGGGCACCTCGTTCGGCGGCGGGCATGTGCTGTCCGTCGCGCCCGACGACGACTACCTCGCCGCGGTGGTCGCGCAGGTGCCGTTCACCAGCGGGTGGGCCTCGGCGATGGCGAAGGGACCGATCAGCATCACCAAGGTCGTCACCATCGCGGGTGCCGACCTGCTGTTCGGCCCGATCCGGCGCAAGCCGGTGCGGATCCGGCTGGCCGGTCGCAAGCGCGCCGCGGCGCTGATGAGCGCCCCCGACGTGCCGGAGGGGTTCGGCAGGCTGGCCGAGGAGAGCGCGACCTATCAGCCGAAAGTCGGTGCGCGGGTGGCCTTCTCGGCCCTGTTCGACCGGCCTGGCCGACGCGCCAAGGCGCTGAAGGTGCCGGTGTTCTACGCGATCGCCGAGAACGATTCGATCGCGCCGCCCGCCCCGACCCGCAAGGCCGCCGAGCGCACCAAGCACGCGGTGGTCAAGCAGTACCCGGTCGGCCACTTCGACGTGTACTTCGACGACGTGTTCGAACAGGTCGTGCGCGATCAGACCGACTTCCTGGTGTCCGTCCTGCGCCCGTGACCGGTGGGGCACCATGGATGTCATGGAACAGCTCAGCTCGCGCACGATCTACACCAATCCGTGGATGCGGCTGCGGGAGGACACCATTCGCCGCTCCGACGGATCCGTCGGGATCTACGCCGTGGTCGACAAGGCCGATTGGGCGATGGTCGTCCCGTTCGACGGGGAGGGTTTCCATCTGGTCGAGCAGTACCGGTATCCGCTGGGGACGCGGTGCTGGGAGTTCCCGGCGGGCACTCCGCCGCAGGGCACTGCCCCGACCCCGGTCGAGTTGGCGCACAACGAGTTGCGTGAGGAAACCGGGCTGCGGGCCGACCGGATGACGTTGCTCGGCACCATGGCCTCGGCGCCCGCCTCGAGCAGCCAGCGCGGCCACTGCTTCCTCGCCACCGGCCTTACTCCCGGGGAGCCGCAGCGCGAACCCGAGGAGCAGGACATGCGCATGGCCTGGTTCTCCCGCGCACAGCTCGAGGCGATGATCCTGCGCGGGGAGATCATCGACCCACACGCGGTGGCGGCCTACGGCCTGCTGCTCATGCACGAACGCGGCCTCAGTTCCCCGGCGGGCGGCGTTCACGTGCCGGGCTGAGCGCTACTGCGGTGCGATGCGGGTGTTCTGGAACGAGGCGAACAACCAGCGGCCACCGGTGCGCACGGCCGTGCGGATCTGCACCGTCGGGGTCCGCGGCGCCAGCGGGTCCGCGCGCAGGACACTCACTCCGTAGGTGACGAGGACAGCCAGGTCGGCGACCGGAAATCGCACGGTCGTGCGCTCCGGATCCGAGAGCCGGGTGCCGTGCATGAAGCCGTCGAAGCCTTCCTGCATGACCGTCGCCAATTCCGCACGGCCCTGGATGAACTCGCCGATCACGGAGACGAAATCGGCATCCTCGGTGAAGGTGGCGGCGAACGCGGTGCCGTCACCGGCAGCCCAGGCGGCGGACTGGGCTGCCAGCAGCTGCCGCACGGCGGCCGCATCAGCGTCTGTGGTCATCGTGGTCTCCTCTTCTCGCTGTGACGAGCCTACTGTGCGGTACTGCGGCTGTGCGAAACGCTCGATGTGCCACTGCTGGAACGCAATACGCTGCTGCCGACCGCTGGCTACGCCCCGCCTTCCATGAGTCGCCCGCCGCCCTCCGCACCATCGCTGCCGCATCAATACGACCGGATTCAGAGCAGCAGGCGCATCTCGAATTCCATTCGGGGGTCGCCCGGCTCGACCGGCCCGCACGATCCCGTCGGCACGAATCCGTGTCGCCGGTACAACTTCTCGGCGGCGGTATTGCCCTCGGCCACGTCGAGGCGCACCGCCGCACAGCCACGCTCGACCGCCCAGCTCACTGCCGCGTCGATCAGCAGATCCGAGACACCGCGGCCGCGGGCACGCGGATCCACCCACATCGAGACCAGGTGGGCGCTCGCCGCGTCGGTGAGCACCCCCACTGTGCCCACCGTCTCGGTACCTGCCGTCGCCGCGAACTGCGCCCGCGCTCGCAGCACGTCCCGCCAGTCCTGCGCGGTCCGTGCCAGCGCCTGCTCGATGGTCTGGCCGAACACCGTCGGCGCGTCACGCAGCGCGCGCAACCGCACCTCGCGGAACACCGCCCACTCGTCAGGTTCCAGCCGTCTGATTCCGACTGTGCCGTCAGTTTCCCCCATGCCTGCGATTCCAGCATGCCGCCCGGCGCCGGGCAACACGATTTCGGGCTGGGAACGACGACAGAGGCGCATCACCGGGTGGGTGATGCGCCCCTGGGGGTCGAGCTGGGATCAGATCGGCTGGAAGCCCGCGCCGACGCCGCCTGCCCGGTTCAGCACCTCGAGGATGACCCCGATGGGCTGGAAGTAGGCGGGCGAGTGGATCGGGTTGGCGCCGCCGGTGCACGGGACGTCGAAGTCGAGCGGGCCCAGGCCGGTGAGCCTGCCCTGGTTCATGCCGACCAGGCGGTCGCCGACGACGACCGGGCCGCCGGAGTCGCCCGGCTGCGAGCAGTACTGGTTGATCGAGGTGCCTTCGAGCTCACCCCACACCACGCCGCAGCTGCGGCCGCTGGTGCGCCCGTCCGAGCACACCGTGGTGCCGGGTCCGGGCGGGCTGCCGATGCCGGCGACGGTGGTCTGGCCGACGGTGCGGACCGGCAGTACCTTCGACGCATCCAGCTGCAGGACAGCGAAATCCAGGTAGTCGCCGTCGTCGGAGAAGGCGACGGTGCCGATGACACCCGCGTTGAGCGCCTGCTCGGCGCCGACCCGCGCCCCCGTCGGCGCGCAGTGCCCGGCGGTGAGGCCGACAAGGCGGCCCGCGTTGTCATGGCCGATGGCGGTCAGCGAGCAACCGGAGTTGTTGTCGAAGACGATGCCCGAGGCCGCACCGAGCACCACGCTCGGATCGGCCGACACGCTGCCCGCGCCTGCGGACGCGGTGAGCGCCCCCGCGATGGCCGCCGCGAACGCCGCCATCCGTAGAAACCTCATCAAGTACCTTTCTCGATGGCCGCGGCATTCCGCACGCCCGAGTACCTTTCGGGCGCCGGGGCGTCGTCGTTACGCCGACCGCGAACCGGGGCGACCGTACCGCGCCCCGGCGACAAGCGGCTAGCTCACAGGTAGGAAATGTCGTTGACGAGGCGGACAGAGGCGCCGCCGTCGGGGTAGAACTCGGCGATGCACAGCGACGCCAGGTCCAGGTGCAGGCGGTACAGCAGCGACGGGCCGACGCCGAGCGCCAGCTGCAGCAGCGTCTTGATCGGAGTGACATGGCTGACCACGACGATGTTCTGGCCCGGATACAGCGCGACCAGATCCCGGCGCACGCTCGCCACGCGTTCGCGCACCTGATCGAAGCTCTCGCCGCCGGGGGCGGGAATCGACGGGTCGCCGAGCCAGTCCGTGTGCAGTTGCGGATCGCGCTGGGCGGCCTCGGCGAAGGTGAGACCCTCCCAGTCGCCGAAATCGGTTTCGATCAAGCCGTCGAGGACGCGCAACGGCACATCCAGGGCCGCGGCGGCGGCTTCGGCGGTGGACCGCGCGCGCTGCAGCGGAGAGGTCACGACGGCGGCGATATCACCCTTGGCGGCAAGCATTTTCGCGGCCCGCTCGGCCTGCTGGCGGCCGAGATCGGTGAGCGGCGGATTGCCGCGACCGGAGTAGCGGCGCTCGATCGACAGCTCGGTCTGGCCGTGACGCAGCAGCAACAGCCTCGTCGGCCTGCCGAGCGCACCGGTCCAGCCGGGGGCGTTGGCCGAAACCGGCTGTGCCGCAGTGGTCTCGCCATCGAGCGCCAGGGCCACCGGGTCGGTGTCGGCCTGCTCGCCCGCCCTGGCACCGGCAGCGGGCACGGCCACCTGGTCGCCCGGGGCGTGCCCGGCGGAGACGGCTTCGCGGACGGTGCCGACGACGGCGCCGTCGTCCATCGCCTCGTTCGCCAGCCGGTCGGCGTGGGAGTTCTCGGCGCGTGGAATCCAGGTGAAGCTCACCCGGTCGAAGCCCGCGACGAGCGCCCGCGCCTGTTCGGCGAGCGGAATCATCGACGGGTGCTTCACTTTCCAGCGTCCCGCCATCTGCTCGACGACGAGCTTGGAGTCCATCCGCACCGCGACCACCCGCGCACCGAGCTCGGCCGACGCCTCCAGACCGGCGATGAGACCGCGATATTCGGCGACATTGTTGGTGGCGATGCCGACGTATTCCTTGCGCTCGGCGAGCACCCGCACATGATCGGCGGCGAAGACCACCGCGCCGTAGCCGGCAGGGCCCGGATTGCCGCGCGAGCCACCGTCGGCTTCGACGATCACCTCGTGCACGCTCATCGGCGCACCGATCCGATCACAGCCCCGATTCCTTGGTACGCACCATGATCGCGCCGCACTCGGGGCAGCGGACCACGGCGTCGGGCGCGGCCTTGGCGATGCGCTGCATCTCGCCGCGATCGATCTCGATCCGGCAGGCGCCGCAGCGGCGGGCCTGCAACAGGGCTGCGCCGACGCCGTGCGCCGAACGCTGCTTGTCGTAGACGGCGAGCAGTTCGTCGGGGAACAGGCCGATCAGCCCGTCCCGGTCCTTGTCGCACCGCTGCTGCGCCACGTCGAGATCGGCCAGTGCCTCGTCGCGCAGGCGCTCGGCGTCGGCCAGGTCCTGATCGGCCTTGCTCAGGCGGGCGCCCGCGTGGTCGTGGTCGGCGGCCATGGCTTCGCGCTGCTCCATCACGGTCAGCAGCTCGTCCTCGAGCACCGAGCGGCGACGCTCCAGGCTGCCCAGCTCGTGCTGGATCTCGGAGAGCTGCTTGGCGGCGACGGTGCCCGCGGTGAGCATGCCGCGGTCGCGGTCCTCGCGCTTGCGGACGGCGTCGACCTCACCCTCTAGCTTGCGGATGTCGCGATCCAGATCGTCGATGCCGATCTCCACCGCGACGGCCGCGTCCTTGTAGCCGTTGCGCTCGGCCGCCAGGCGCGCCACCTCCTGCTGCTCGGGCAGCGCGCCCCTGCGGTGCGCGATCCGCGTCAACTCGGCATCGACAGTGGCGAGCTGCAACAGCTTGGACTGGACCGACGGTTCGACATTCAACGCGCACGAACTCCTGAACACAGTGGACGGATGGGTTGTTCAACCGTACCGCGCCGCGGGGCGTGCGCACGCCATGACCCGAGGACTGCCGCCGGGCCGGCGTTCGCTCAGCCGTCGACGTGGGCATGGGTCAGCCGGTGACCGTCCACGGGTCGGTGCGCAGGGTGGATACCCGCGTGGCCAGGCCGGGCAGGGCGGTGCGGACGATCTGCTCGGCCTGACCACACCAGGGGAACTCGGTGGCCCAGTGGGCGGCGTCGACGAGGGCGGGGCCGCCGCGGCGGAGGTGTTCGTCGACGGGGTGGTGGCGCAGGTCGGAGGTGAGGTAGGCGTCGACGCCGGCGCGGATGGCCGCGTTCAGGTAGGAGTCGCCCGCACCGCCGCAGACGGCCACCCGCTTGACGACGCGATCGGGGTCACCGGCCGCGCGGACGCCCCAGACGGTGCGCGGCAGGCCGACTCCGACGCGGGCGGTGAATTCGCGCAGGGTTTCGGGCTCGGGGAGTTCGCCGATGCGGCCGATGCCGAGCGAGGACGGCAGCGGTGCGCGTTCGGTGACGTGGTAGGCGGGTTCCTCGTACGGGTGGGCCGCGCGCAGGGCCGCCAGGACGGCCAGGCGCGAGGTCGGCGCCGCGACCACCTCGACGGCGTCCTCGGTGACGGTCTCGACGGTGCCGACCACGCCGAGCGCCGGATTCGCGCCGGGCAGCGGGCGGAACTGGCCGGTGCCCGCGGTGTACCAGGCGGCTTCGCGGTAGTCGCCGATCGCACCCGCGCCCGCGGTGAACAACGCCGACATGAGCGAGGCGGTGTGGGTCTGCGGGACCTGGATCACCCATTTGTCCACGGAGGCAACCGGTTTCGGGTCCAGCGGACCGGTGACCGTGAGGCCGACGGCGGCGGCCAGCGCATCGGAGACGCCGGGGTCGGCGGAGTCGGCGTTGGTGTGCGCGGAGAACAGGGCGCAGCCGGAGCGGATCAACCGGTGCAGCAGAGCGCCTTTGGGCGTGTCGGCGGCGACGGTGTCGACCCCGCGCAGCAGCAGCGGGTGGTGCACGACCAATGCCTGTGCGCCCCATTCGATCGCCTCGTCGACCACGGCGGCGGTGGCGTCGACCGCGAACACCACCTTGGTGACCTCCTGCGCCCGCTCACCGCAGACGAGCCCGACCGAATCCCACGATTCGGCCAGCCTCGGCGGATACGCCGCGTCGAGCACCCCGATCAGTTCGGCCAGGTCGGTCACCGCCGCCTCCTTCGTTCCGTCGACATGCCCGTCACCCTCGGGGTGACGGGATCACCTTGCACCACAACGATGTCCGCCGATTTCCGGCCGCGCCCGACTCGCCGACCCCAGCCGGTGCGGAGCGAGTAGACGCCAGGCTCCGGTGGCGGATCGATTCCCGGACTCCGTCGGCACCGACCTGCACCGACCTGCACCGACCTGCACCGACCTGCACCGAGGCGATATCACCCGTCGCCGAGCGGACGTCGAAACCGGCGTGCGGGGTTCGGCAGGCGCGCTCACCACAGCACGGCCCGCAGACCTTCGATCAACCGGTCGACTTCGGCCGGGCCGCGCACGGCCACGCGCAGATGGTCGGGGCTCAGACCGGGAAAAGTGTCGGCGCGACGGACGGCGATCCCGCGGTCGGCCAGGCGCTTGCGCACCAGTTCGCCGTCGGGCACGCGTACCAGGAGGAACGGCCCGGCGGCCGGGGTGTGCACGTCGATCCCGAGAGCGGTCAGGCGATCGATCATGGCGGTGCGCTCGGCGGCGATCAGGCGGGCGTCGCGCTGGGACTCGACGACAGCCGACGGCGCGGCGGTGGCGATGATCGCCTCGAGCTGGAGGGTACCCAGCGGCCAGTGCGGACGACCGTGGCTGAGCCGGGCCAGCACCTCGGGAGCGCCGAGGACGTAACCGCAACGCAGTCCGGCCAGCGCCCACGTCTTGGTGAGGCTGCGGAGCACGATCACGTCGGGTGCGGACAGCCAGGCCAGCGATTCCGGTTCGGCGTGCAGCGTGGGCCCGGGGTCTGCCACCGGATCGGCATGCGCCGTGGGACTTGCGTGCGACAGGTGTGTGGAGTGCAGCGCGGCCTCCGCCGCCGCCGACTCAGCGTGCGCCGCCGACTCAGCGTGCGCCGCTGGCCGGGCGTGCGCCGCCGACTGGGCGTGCGCCGCCGACTGGGCGTGCGCCGCTGGCCCGGCATGCGCCGCAGGCTCAGCGTGCGGCGCTGACTGGGCGGGCACCACGGGCTCGCCAGGCACCACGGGCTGGGCGGGCGCGGGGACGTCTCGCGCCACCGCGTCGGCGAAAGCTTCGTCGACGACGACGAGGCGACCCGGCCGCCGTAGCGCCTGGATGGTGGCGGCGGGATGCAGGATCGAGGTGGGGTTGGTTGGATTGCCGAGGACGACGAGATCGGCATCCTCGGGGACCAGCGCGGGGTCGAGTGTGTACGGCCGTTCCAAGATCACCCGCGTCACCGGGACGCCCGCTTCCCGCAATGCCAGTTCGGGCTCGGTGAAGGACGGGTGGATGACAGCGGCCAGGCGCGGGTCCAGGCGGGGCAGCATGGCGAACCCTTCGGCGGCGCCTGCCAGCAGCAGCACCTCGTCGGGGGTGCGGCCGTGGCGGGCGGCGACGGCGGCGCGGGCGGCGGCCTCGTCCTCAGCGCTCGGGTAGCGACCGAGGTCGTCCAGACGGGCGGCGAGGCGACGGCGCAGCCAGGCCGGTGGGGCGGCGCCGCGGACGTTCACCGCGAAATCGAGCATCCCAGGGCGCGCTTCCACGTCGCCGTGGTGGCGCAGCATCGCGGGGTCGACGGAGTCCTGGAACACAGTTGAACACCCTACGTGGCGGCGATTCGGCGGCCCGGGCGAGAATGGCTCCGTGGGACAGCTGCACGTGTCATTCATCTGCACAGGAAACATCTGCCGCTCGCCGATGGCGGCGAAGATGTTCGAGGCGCATCTGTACCGTGCCGGTCTCGCGAACCGGGTACGGGTGACCAGCGCGGGCACCGGATCGTGGCATGTCGGCGATCCGGCCGATCCGCGTACCGAGACGACGCTGCGCCACGCCGGCTATTCCACCGACCACATCGCGGCCACCTTCGGTCCCGAACATCGCGACGCCGACCTGATCGTCGCCCTCGACACCGGGCACGACCGGGAGCTGGCGCACCGCGGCGTGCCCACCGAACAGCGCAGGCTGCTGCGCAGCTTCGACCCCGCCGCCGACGGCCGTGACGTGCCCGACCCGTACTACGGCGACCAGTCCGACTTCGACCTGGTCCGCGATCAGATCGAAGCCGCTGTCCCCGGCCTGCTCGACTGGGTGCGCGCCGAACTCGACGTCCGCACCCCCGCCGACGCGCAACGCTGATGCGCAAACTCACGTTCCTGCTGCGCCCGAGCTGGCTCATCCTCGCCGTGATCGTCGCGGCGTTCGCCTACCTGTGCTTCACCGTCCTCGCGCCGTGGCAGCTGGGCAAGAACACCAGCACCGAGCACCGCAACCAGCTGATCGCCGACTCGGTGCAGGCCGACCCGGTGGACGTGGTCAGCGTTCTCGACGGAGACCCGACCGCGCACACCGAATGGCGCAAGGTCACCGCGAGCGGCGCGTTTGTCCCTGACTCGACCGTCCTGGTACGCCTGCGTCATCTCGACGGCGCCCCCGGCTACGCCGTCCTCGACGCCTTCCGCCTGGACGACGGCCGCACCCTGCTCGTCGACCGCGGCCTGGTCGCCGCCGTCGACGGCACCCGTCCCCCGGCGATCGCCGCGCCCCCGACCGGCCCCCAGCGCCTCGAAGCCCGCGTGCGCGCCTCCGAAGGCGTGGTCGCGGACAAGCCGCCGAGCACCCAGGACGGCTACCGCCAGGTGTATACGGTCGACACCGCCCAGGAATCCACCGTCCTCGGCACCCGGCTCACCGATATCCCCACCGGCACGGACAAGGGCGGCTACCTCCAACTGGCCGAGGGCCAGCCCGGCGCCTTCACCCCCACCCCGCTCCCCCAGCTCGACGCGGGCCCCTACCTCTCCTACGGCCTCCAATGGCTGGCCTTCGGCATCATGGCCCCCCTCGGCCTCGGCTATTTCGTCGTCGCCGAACTCCGCGCCCGCCGCCGCGACCGCGCCGGCACGGAAGGCACCTCGACCACCGAGACCACCCCGGCCGACGAGCAGGCCACCCCGGCCCCGCCGACCACCGAAGCCCGCCTGGCCGACCGCTACGGCCGCAACCGCTGACGCCGACACGACCTGCTTCGTCAAACCGGTATGCGGCGACATGCCGCGGGTGCTGACCATCGTGTTCGGCTTCGAAGCCGTCCAGCCCGGCCGCTGAGCACCGGCTGATCCGGCAGACAGGCGAGGCGTCGAACGGACATCTTCGGCCGATGAACGCTCCCGTGTTCAGACCTCCACGTTCGGGTCCGCACGGCGTCTGTGCCCGTTCTGGTCTATCCAGCCCTCGTGATCATCCTGCTGATCAAGCGGCGCTCCATCGAACCGGCCGCCGCTCAGACAGTTCAGCCCCGCACCGCGCGCATCCCCGCGACCAGCACCGATACCACCAGCGCCCCCACCTGCACCGCCTCGGACATGCGAACCGCCCGGCGCAGATCGGCCGTGGTCGGTGCGGGTCCGTCACCCAGCGTCGGCCGGAGTTCGGCACCGTGCCGGTACTGGGTCCGGCCACCGAGACGGACACCGAGGGCCCCGGCCATGGACGCTTCCACGACACCGGCATTCGGGCTCGGGTGTTTGGCCGCATCCCGCCGCCACGCCCGCCACGCGGCGGCGGGCGTCCCACCGACCAGCGGCGCGAGCGCGGCTGTGATCAGTCCGGTGACCCGGGCGGGAACGACATTCGCCAGGTCATCGGTGCGCGCGGCGGCCCACCCGAACCGCAGGTACCGCTCGTTGCGGTAGCCGACCATCGCGTCGAGCGTGTTGACAGCCCGGTACCCGAGCAGCCCCGGCACCCCGGCGACAGCGCCCCACAGCAGCGGCGCGACGGTCGCGTCGGCGGTGTTCTCGGCGACCGATTCCAGCGCCGCGCGGGCCAGCCCGTCCGCGTCGAGCACCGACGGATCACGTCCGCACAGCGAGGGCAACAGCTCCCGGGCCCCGTCGATGTCACCGGCGTCGAGCCGCTCGGCCATCGCCTGCCCGGCGCGCGCCAGGCTGCGTCCGCCGAGGGCGGTCCACGTGGCCAGCGCGGTCGCGAGCACACCGCCGCGCGCGGCCAGCACCCCGATCCCGACCACCGAGCCCACCGCGACCACCTCGTGCACCACACCGGCACGTCGATCGTCGGCATAGGTCACCTGTTCCAAAGCCGCTGCCGCTGAGCCGAATCCGGCTACCGGATGCCAGCGGCGCGGATCGGCGAACACTCGATCGAGCGCGAATCCCAGCATCAGCCCGACCGCGGTCGATGTCCCCTTCTGCACCCGGCCGAGGGTAGCCGACAGCGGGAATGTCACACCCGTCCCCGCTGGTTCGTCATCTCTGCGACCACCCTCATACACTCGCCCGGACCGGGCCAGACGACCGAACGGCGAACAACGATGACCGACGCACCCCAGCAGCTCGACCAGGCCGAACTGGCCCGCCGCTTCGAGGAACACCGCCCCTACCTGCGCCGCCTCGCCTACAGCACGCTCGGCAGCCTCACCGACGCCGAGGACGTGGTGCAGGACGCGTGGCTGCGCCTGCAACGCCACCACGAGGCGGGCAAGGCGGGCGAGATCGACAATCTGCGCGCCTGGCTGACCACCGTCACCGGCAGGCTCGCCCTCGATCACCTCGGTTCGGCGCGTGCCCGCCGCGAACAGTATGTCGGCGAATGGCTGCCGGAACCGGAGGTCACCACCTGGGACGACCCGGCCGACCGGATCTCCCAGGACGAACGGGTCACCACCGCGCTGCTGGTCGTGCTGGAATCGCTGTCCCCGGCCGAGCGAACGGCTTTCGTCTTGCAGGACGTGTTCGGCATGACCGGTCCCGAGGTCGCCGAGGTCGTCGGCCGCACCCCGGCCGCCGTCCGTCAGCTCGCCTCCCGTGCCCGCAAGCACGTGGAGTCCGGCACCCCGCGCTTCCCCGCCTCGCCCGCCGAACAGGAGAAGGTCGTCTCGGCGTTCTCGCTGGCCTGGCGCTCGGGCGATCTGAGCTCGCTGCTCGGCATCCTCGACGAGAACGTGGTACTCACCGCCGACGGTGGCGGCAAGGTGCCCGCCATCCGCCAGCCGCTGCACGGCGCCGAGCTCATCGCCAAGGCGCTGCTCGGTTGGTACCACGCGCCGTCGGCGTCCGGGGCGTGGGGCCGGGCGGTCCTGGTCAACGGTGTGCCCGGCCTGGTGGTGTTCGACGGCGCCAATACCGGCGTCTTCTCGTTCGTCGTCGATGCGGGCCGCATCGTCGCGATCAATATCGTCCGCAACCCCGACAAGCTGCACGACCTGCCGACCGAGGGCGCACCGGACTGGTACCTGGGCGCAGGCGAGTAGGAGCTCAGACGCCGAGCGAATACCCGTGCGCCGCAGCCACTTCGGATGACAGCAGTTTTCCGTCGACGGCCGTGAGCCCGGCAGCCAGTCCGGGATCGGCGGCGCACGCACCACGCCAGCCCTGGTCGGCGATCGCGGTCGCGAACGGCAGGGTGGCGTTGGTGAGGGCAACGGTGGAGGTGTGCGGCACGGCGCCCGGCATGTTCGCGACGCAGTAGAACAGCGAATTCGCCACGGGGAAGGTGGGATCGGCGTGCGTCGTCGGCCGGGTGGAGGCGAAGCAGCCGCCCTGGTCGACGGCGATGTCGACGAGCACCGAACCGGGTCGCATCCCCGCGACGAGCTCGTCGGACACCAGCTTGGGCGCCTTGGCGCCGGGCACCAGCACCGACCCGATCACCAGATCAGCGGCGAGCACGGCCTTTTCGATCTCGAGCGCGTGCGAGGCGAGGGTGCCGACCCGGCCCGCGAAGCGGGCGTCGAGCTCGCGCAACCGTGCCAGATTGGTATCGAGGACGCTCACCCTGGCGCCCATCCCGACCGCGACGCTCGCCGCGTTGGTCCCCGCGACGCCGCCGCCGAGCACCACCACATCGGCCGGGCGCACACCGGGGACCCCGCCGAGCAACGTGCCCTCGCCGCCCATCGGCGCCATCAGGTGATAGGCGCCCACCTGGGTGCCGAGCTTGCCCGCGACCTCGCTCATCGGCGCGAGCAGCGGCAGCGAACCGTCCGCGCCCCGCACCGTTTCATACGCGATCGCGGTGATCCCGGAGTCCAGGATCGCGTCGGTGCATTCCTTCGACGCGGCCAGGTGCAGATAGGTGAACAGCACCTGGTCGCGCCGCATCCGCGAATACTCCTGCGCGATGGGCTCTTTCACCTTCAGGATCAGCCCGGCCTCGGCCCAGACCGCGTCGGCGTCCGGCACGATCCTGGCGCCCGCGGCGAGATAGTCCTCGTCGCCGAATCCCGAACCTGTTCCGGCACCGGCCTGCACGAGCACCTCGTGCCCGTGCGCGGCCAGTTCGGTGGCGCCCGCCGGGGTGAGCGCCACCCGGAACTCCTGCGGTTTGACCTCCGCCGGCACACCGATCGTTTCGCCTGTTCCCGTCATTGCGCCAGCTTAGGACTCCCGCCGACGGGAGTCAGCCGGTTGGATCATCGCGTGTCGGAGCCAGGTTCACGGTGACGGTGTCACCGATGCCGCCGCGGGAGCGGCGCCGGTGGTGGTCGTCGCGGGCGGCGCGGCGGACGTAGCCGCCGGTGTGGTCGTCACCGGTTGCGTCGTGGCAGGCGGCGCGACGGTGGTCGTCGGCGGTGTTTCGCCGCACTGGCCGGGGCCACAGTTGTCGGTGCCGCAATCCGGACCCGGCATGCAGGTGTGGCCCGGCGGCAATCCGCATTCGTTGTGTCCGCAGCTGTCCGTGCCGCAATCCGGGCCCGGCACACAGGTGTATCCCGGCGGCGGCTCCTGCGTCGGCGACTGATACCACGACGACTCCGGCGCCTGCGTGGGCGAGTGGTACCACGACGACTCCGGCGCGGCCTGGCCACCCGGTACCGCGGCACCGCCGTCGCCCGGATTCGCAGACGGCGTCACCGAACTCGTCGCAGGCTTCGTCGTGGTGACCGAGGTCTGGGACACCGAACTCGACCCCGGCTCACCCGTACCGGACCCGTTCGACGAACACGCGGTCAACGCCAACACCAACGCGACCAGGGCCAGCAGCACCCGCACCAGCGCGCGTGACCGGCCACTCCTTCGCTTCTTCAGCAACTCATCTCCTGTAGTGGTGGAAACCCGCGCCCGGTGAACCTGGCGCGGGCGATCGAATCCCCGAGTTCTGAAACCAGTCGTTTCGAAAACTAATCATTTTGTCTGCAGCCACCGTTAACAGTCCTGACCGACCGCAGCCTCGGAAGCGCAGTCAGCAGCCCTCAGACCGCGAACACCTCACCCCGCACCGGAATGCGAAGCTGCCCAGCGCGATCGGCATAGGCGAAGGTGCGCTCGAGGTAGTCCAGCGACTCGCTGAAGTGGCCCCAGCCCTCCGCGTGCACCGCGACGACGACCGCGTCACCGAGAACGGTGGCGGCCTGAACGGCGGTGCGTGCGTTGAGCGTCACGTCACTGTCGCCGAACCGGCCGATATTCGCGGCGCCGATATTGAGCACCGCGACGTCGATCCGCCCGATCCGCTCGACGATCTGCTCGACCAAGGGGACGGACGCGTTGTCTCCGGAGACGTAGACGGTCGGCTCCCCCTCGGCACGCAGTACGAAACCGGTGACCACGCCGCTGAGCGGCTCGCAGCCCTCGGGCCCGTGCAGCGCGGGCACCGCGGTCACCTCGACATCGCCGACCGTGACGGTCTCCCACGGGACCAGCCCGCGCACACCGTCGATCCGGCCCGCGGCATCGGGTGTCGAGAGCACGGTCTCGACCTGAGCCAGCAGCGCACGCCCCGCGGTGTCGAGGTTGTCGGCGTGCTGATCGTGTGAGAGCAGCACGACATCGATCGTGCCGATCGCCTCGACCGGCACGGCGGGACCGCTGAGCTTGTGCAGCGTGATCGGCCCCGGGTAGTCGCCCGGCTCGTCGAAGGTCGGGTCGGTGAGCCAGGTCAGGCCCGCGTACCGGAAGCGCAGGGTCGGACCACCGATGTGCAAGGCGTCGAGCAGCATTGGGCGGGTGATCGTCTCGGTCATGCCGACAACTTTCGCCGACGGCGACACTCCACGACAGTGGCCTTCAGGTCGACCATCGCTAAGATCGGGCCATGCGCTCGGTGGCGGTCATCGCGTTCGACGGGATCAGTCCGTTCCATCTGTCGGTGCCGACGCTGGTGCTCGGCCGGTCCGGCACCGGCGTCGACGGCGATTCACCCTACGACGTGCGAGTATGCGCCGAGCAACCCGGAACACTTTCCACCGCAGCGGGTTTCGACATCACCGTGCATCACGGCCTCGACACGGTGGCCACGGCCGAGCTGGTGGTCTTCCCCGGCTGGCTGCACGGCCTGGACGTCTCCCCCGCCCTGAACGACGCGGTGCACACCGCGCACGCGAACGGCGCCCGGCTGGTCGGCCTGTGCCTCGGTGCCTGGGCGATCGCGGCGACGGGCCTGGCCGACGGCCGCGAACTCACCACGCACTGGGCCGCCGCGGAGGCCATGGCCCGCGCCTATCCGCGAGTCCGGGTGCGCGCCGACACCCTGTGGACCGACCTCGGCGACGTGATCACCTCCGCGGGCGTCGCCGCCGCCCTGGACTGCTGCCTGCACATCGTCCGCGGCGACCTCGGCGCCCGCGCCGCCACCGAGCTGGCCCGCGCACTGGTCACCGCGCCGCACCGCAACGGTTCGCAGGCCCAGTTCATCCCGGTCGCGGTCCCCGAGGAGGACACCGCAGACCCGATCGAGCAGGCGATGGTGTGGGCGCGCACCCGCCTCGAGACGGAGATCGATCTCGACATCTGGTCGCGCGCGGCGCTCATGTCGCGACGCACCTTCACCCGGCGCTTCCGCGAACGCACCGGCACCAGCCCGCAGCAGTGGCTGTTGCAGCAGCGCACCGACCATGCCCGGCTGCTGCTGGAGTCGACCGACGAGACCGTCGACCGGATCGCGCGCGACACCGGTTTCGGCAGCGCGGTGAGCCTGCGCCACCACTTCCATCGCATGCTCGGCACCAGTCCGGCGGCCCACCGCGCCCAGTTCCGCGGGGCGGCGCGATAATCACCGCATGATCATCAAGGTGTCCGGGTTCGCGCCGGAAATCGACGACACTGCCTGGATCGCGCCGAACGCGACCGTCATCGGGCGGGTGAGCCTGGCCGCCGAGGTCGGCGTCTGGTATTCGGCTGTGCTGCGGGGCGACCTCGAGCAGATCATTCTTGGCGCGCGCACCAATATCCAGGACGGTTGCGTCCTGCATGCCGACCCCGGTTTCCCGCTCACCGTCGGCAGTGGAGTCTCGGTGGGACACAACGCGATTCTGCACGGCTGCACCATCGGCGACGACGTTCTGGTCGGCATGGGCGCGACCGTCCTCAACGGAGCGGTGATCGGCGCGGGCAGCCTGATCGCGGCCAATGCCCTGATCCCCGAGGGTGCGCAGATTCCGCCCGGCTCGCTGGTCGCCGGTGTTCCTGGCAAGGTGCGCCGGGAGCTGACCGAGGCGCAGCAGGACGGAATCAAGCTCAACGCGGCCGTCTATGTGCACAATCTGGCGGCGCATCGCACGGCCGAGGTGTTGTGAGTCATCACACTGAGCAAGTGACCAGTTGGGATACCTGATAGCATTTGCCCTGCGTATTGCGTCCGGCCATAGAGTGCGGCGGCCGGCACCGGATACGCGAGGTAGGAGGTATCACGGTGGCATACATGCATTCCGGTGTGCACCGAGCAGGGGGACGGCTCAGCGTGGCCGATATCGCCGCCCAGCCCGGCGGAATCGAGGCACTCCAGTGCCGGGTTCACGAATTACGTTCTCGCGGGGTCCACTTCGCGGCCAATGCGATCGAGCAGGAGATGGTCGCGCTGGATCTGTCGCCACAAGGATAATGGGACGATGCCTACCGTCTCGTCGATCCTCGCGCGGATACTGGAAAAGCCCGTCACCGACGGGGAGAAGCTGCTCGACAGTGCGCTGTCGGCGTTTCTCGACTTCGGCATCAAACGCACGAGCATGGGCGAGATCGCCCGGCGGGCAGGTATCAGCCCCGCCACCCTGTACCGGCGCTACGAATCCAAGAACGACCTGGTCGAAGCGGTGGGCGTGCGGGAGGCCCAGCGCTATGTCGCCGAGATCGACGAGCGGGTGCGCGCGGTCACCGAGCCCGGCGAACAGCTCGTCGAGATCTTCGTCGCGTTCGTGACGACCATCGCGGGCAACGAGCTGCTGCGCAGGCTGCTCGCAACCGAACCGGAGATCATCCTGCCCAGGCTCACCACCGAAGCGGGCCCGATCCTCGCGGTCGGGCGCGGCTATCTGGCCGACAAGCTGCGCGAATTGCAGGCGGGCGCGACGGTCCCCGACTTCGAACCCGACCTGGTCGCCGAGATCATGGCGCGGCTCGCGCTCTCGCTGGCGCTCACCCCGGACGGCCTCATCCCCCTCGACGACCCGGCGGCGGGCCGCGACTTCGCCCGCCGCACGCTGCTACCGATGGTCGGCATCCGCGTCGCTCGCTGAGCGTTGGCACCGGCGCAAACGTGCAATCCGGGGCCGCTCAGTCAGAATTCTGACTGCATCGCACCGTTTCGCACGTTGACGCCAGGCACCCCGAACGCGGCGGCGACGGCCTCGTCGATGCTCGCCTCCGCCACGGGAACACCGTCTTCCAGCACGCCACGCACTCGCGCCACGATCGCCGCCGCCGCCGGGCACGCCGGATCGGGCAGCGGCAACCGGGCTACGTACTGGGTGATCCAGCGCCGCCGTCCCGAATACAGCCGATTGCCGCATACCGCGTCGTAGAACCGCAGTCCCAGCGCCGAATTCGCCACGCCCATCAGCAGATACGCGAGATCGGTCGCCTGCTCTCCGGTTCCGAGATCGGTGAGCGAGATCCAGTAGCAGTCGCCGTTGACCACCGCGCCCGACCGGTCCAGCGCGAACCGGGGCCGTTCGCTGATGTCGGGGAACACCAGTTTCGGCGCGCCCCACAGATGCGGGCGCTGCGGAACCCAGATCTCGAACCACTTCCGGCCGCCGTCGAGCACGTACCTGCGGCCGGACAGCACCCGCTCGTGTGAGCGCAGATACTCCGCGGCGGAGGGGAATTCGGCGAGGTCGATGGGTGTGCGGCGCGGCTGCAGGAGGTCGTAGGGGTAGAGGACCCTGGTGCCGCGGTCCCGCCCGATCCGCCACGGTTGCAGATCGTGGTGGGTGATCAACTGCCGCAACAGTTCCGGTTCCGGTGTCGGGTCCATCTGGTCCCAGCGGTCGGAGATGAACACCCGGTCGGCGGTGGTCTTGATGCCGACGCGGATGCGGGCGGTGTCGCCGAAGGTACGCCAGGTGCTGTCCGCGATGGTGCTGAGCCAGCTGTCGAGGGCGGGGCGCGACATACGCCAGGCGGTGTCGCCGGACAGGTCGCCGGCTCGCGCGGCGGTCGACCTGACGAGCTCCGAGGGGTCCGCACCTGGTCGAGCGTCGCCTCGCTCCCGAGACCGTCGGCCGAACCCGGTCGGTGTCGTGTCCGGGTGCGACGCGCTCGTCGACGATATTCGCCGCGGTCGTTTGCCGACCATCCCGTCATCCGATCCCGTGGACAGCACACCCACTTCGACGGCGAACACCCGTCCGCCGTCGCCGACCAGGCAGGCGCTGTCCCCGGCCAGCGCATCGAACAAGCCGGTGGTGCAGTCGGGTTCGGCGCCGGGTTCTTCGTAGACCGAGACATACCGGCAGTCGCAGTCCGTGGGCGCGCGCGTGGCGACCGTGATCGCGGGCAGCACCGCGGCCGCGAAGAGCTTGGTGTCGCCGAGGTCGTAGAGCTCGGCCGGATGCAGCTCGCTGGTGAGTATCCGGCGTATATTCGCACCGGCTCTGGTGGTGAGAAAGCGGTTGGCACAGAGCAATCCGAGGACGCCGTCGGCGGCGAGCAGCCGGGGCGCGATCGCCACGAACGGATGGGTGAGGTCGATGCGCCCGCGCAGACCGAACTGCTTGCTCAGCAGCCGTGCCGTCGAACCGCCGAGCTGCTGGGTCCGCACATACGGCGGATTGCTGATGACGAGGTCGAACGAACCGTCGGCGATGCGACCCGACGCGGCGAGAAAATCGCCTGCCCGGCAATCGATCTCGATGCCGGCGGCGGCGGCGCGCTCGGCCGTTTCGCCGACGGCCCGCCGGTCCAGGTCGTAGCCGGTCAGCCGTACCGTGACATCCGGTGCGGCTTCCCGCTGCACCGCGAGGAGTAGCTCGCCGTCACCGCAGGCCGGATCGAGCACCCGGAGCTCACTGGTGCGTGGCGCGTGCAGTAGCGCCCGTCGCGCCAGGAACCGCGCCAGCGCGGGTGGGGTGTAATGCCTGCCGTGCCGTTTGCGCTCCTGCGCGTCCCGGGCCTGCGAAGCCATGCGCTCGATTGTGCCCCGGGAGGCCGTTGTCGTGCGGCAGGCGCGAGGACGCGGACCGGCATCCGAGTGAAAAACCGATTGCTACCTGCCAAGACATCATTTCGTCCGGCAAACGGTGGCTTGTGCCACCGATTTTGGGGTTACTACCGGCCATGACCAGTCTGTATCGTCTGTCCGGTTTCATTCCGAGTGATGAAGTTCGAGGACGATGTCGAGATTCAGGACGCTGACCGCGGCACTGACCGCCGCAGCGCTCACCTTGCTGCCCGCAGCACTACCCGGGGCGGCGCATGCCGACCCGGCGCAGTACGCACCGACCATGCTCATCCTGGACGCGTCCGGGTCCATGCAGCGCCCCGACCAGGGTGCCACCATGATGGATTCGGCGAAGAAGGCCGTGCGTACCTTCGTCGACTCGGCGCCGGCCGAAGCCGAGGTCGGGCTCGCCACCTACGGCACCGGCACCAGCAACGACGAGGCAGACAAGGCGGCGGGCTGCCGCGACGTCCAGATCTTGCAGCAGCCCGACACCATCGACAAGCCCGCGCTCACCAGCGCCGTCGACGGTATCCAGGCCCGCGGGTGGACCCCCATGGGCACCGCGCTGCGTCAGGCGGCAGACGCGCTGCCGTCGTCGGGGCCGCGCTCGATCGTGCTCGTCTCCGACGGTGACGACACCTGCGCGCCGCCCGACCCCTGCGAGGTCGCCAAGGAGCTGAAGCAGCGGGGTGTCGACCTCGTCGTCCACTCCATCGGTTTCGCCGTCGACGACACGGCGCGCGCCCAGCTCACCTGCATGGCGCAGGCCACCGGCGGCACCTACAGCGACGCCGCCGACGGCGCCGCGCTGGAACAGATTCTGCCCCGGGTGAGTTCGGCCGCCCTGCGCAACTACCAGGCCACCGGCACCCCGATCACCGGCACCGCCACCTACGAGACCGCCCCGGTCGCGAAGCCCGGTCAGTACCTCGACACCATCGGCCAGCACGAGAAGCGGTTCTACGCCGTCGACGTGCCCGCCGGAGCGACGGCGTACTTCACCGGCATCGTCGCCTTCCCCCGAGCGCCCCTCGGCGCCGCCACCGGCGGAATCAGCGCGCTGGAATTGCGCGTCTACGGCCGCGACGGCGCGTACTGCAACATCCGGGAACGTGAGCTCGAATCGCGCACCGGCGACGGCGTCGCATTCACGGTCAGCAACACCCTGGAGCGGGCCACCGAGGAGCCGAGCGGCGGCAGCTCCGACTCCTGCAAGGGCGGCGGCCGCTACTACTACGAACTCCATTGGGATGAGGTCCCCGCCGGCCTGCCCGCGCGGCTACCGGTGGAGCTGATCGTCGGGATCGAACCGGGTGTCACCGATCCCGGCCCGAGCTCGGTCACGAAGAAGACGTCGTTCGCCGCACCGGCGGGCCCGGCCGAGCCGGTCAGCGGCGGCGGATCGTTCACCGTCGCCACGACTCTCGACGGGAGCGGCAAGTACACCGACACGATCCAGAACGGCGAATACGTCTTCTACAAGGTGCGCCTGAACTGGGGCCAGGGGCTGGCCTATCGCGTACGGTTCGCCGAAACCGGCGGGGCGGGATACACCACAGCCACGAACGTCACCACGACCGTGTACTCGCCGGTCGGCGGCCAGATCCACGAGGACACGAACGCTTACACCGGGCGGCAGGCCACGGATCTCGAAGGCGCGACCGTCCCGATCCGCTACGCGAACCGAGACGCCGACGAGATCCCCGTGCAGCAGCAGTCGGTGGCCGGGTGGTACTACATCGCGGTCAAGATCGGGATGCCGTCGGGCACGACGGCCATGCCGCCGACTCCGGTCGAACTCGACCTCACCGTCGCGGGTGCCGCCGAGGCGGGGCCGATTTACCTGACCGCTAGTCCCGACGTGCTCGGTGAGCAGTCGCAGCCCGGCACCGAAAAGCCTGTCGCCGTGAGTGGTTCGGATTCGACGACGCCCTGGTTCGCCATGGCCGGCATCGGTGTCGGCGTGGTCGCGCTGATCGGCATCGGTATCGCGATCCGGTTGGTCTCCCGGCGTCGCGCCTGATTCACTTCCCGAGCCCGCCCGCACCCGAATTCGTGGTGCGGGCGGGTTCCGCGTTCCCGGCCCTACTGCTAACGTGGTCTCAAAATGAGACTAGGTCTCCGTACCGACCGAGGGAGCCGCACGATGGCGCCGACCGACCACGACACCAGCGATTTCGCCGCACTCCAGCGCCTGGCCGACGAGCGCTGGACCTGCAGGCAATTCCGCCCCGACGAGGTCGACCGCGCGAGCATCGAACGACTGCTGAGCCTCGCCCAGCGCACCCCGTCGTGGTGCAACACCCAGCCGTGGCAGGTCGTCGTCACCGCGGGCGAAGGCACCGAGCGATTCCGCAAGGAACTGCTCACCCACATCCAGACCAACGGCACCGCACCGGATTTCGAGTTCCCCGCCCAGTACGCCGGTGCCTACCGCGACCGCCGACGCGAGTGCGGCTTCCAGCTCTACGACAGCGTCGGCATCGCCAAGGGCGACCACGAGAAGACACTGCGCCAGATGGTCCGCAACTTCGAATTCTTCGACGCGCCCCACGTCGCCATCGTCACCTCCGAAGCCGACCTCGGCGTCTACGGCGCCATCGACTGCGGCCTCTGGCTCGAATCATTCCTCCTCGGCGCCCAAGCCCTCGGCCTCGCCGCCGCCCCCCAAGCCGCCCTGGCCTCCTACTCCCCCTTCCTCCGCGACCACTTCGACCTCCCCACCCACCGCAAGGTCGTCTTCGGCGTCTCCTTCGGCTACCCCGACCTCGACCACCCGATCAACACCTTCCGCACCGCCCGCGCTCCCCTGGACGACCAGATCACCTGGCACACCAGCTGATTCGAACCGAGATCACCACGCTCTGACGCAGGTCGGCTCGCGGCCGATACTCACACCAGAGCGTGGTGATCGTCCGTCTAGGTGCTTGTCTCAGGCGGAACGCGAGGTCGAGAGGAGGCCGGGTCCCGGTTCCGGCACGACGTCACGGGCGGCGATCTCGGCTTCGCACTCGTCGCAGGTCAGGTGCACATGGGCTTCGCCGGTGCAACCCTTGTGCCGGTACTCCACCGGTGGGCCGTCCGGCGCCATGTACGCATCACCCCAGTCCCGGATCGCCATCAGGATCGGGTAGATGGCGTGACCTTTCTCGGTCAGCCGGTACTCCTCGTAAGCGCCGTCCTCGGCTGGCCGCTTCACCAGGATCTCGTGCTCGATCAACCGATCCAGCCGATCCTGCAACCGGCTCCGCGAAATCCCCAACGCACTCTGAAACGCGTTGAACCGCCGCACCCCGGCAAAGCAGTACTTGAGCACCAGCAACGTCCACCGGTCCCCGAAGATCACCAGCGGCCGCGTGATCGAACACGGGACGTCAGCGAGTTCCTCATAGCGCACCCTGCCATTATGCGCGTTATCACCGCCCGGGGCGGCAGGTGTCGGCACCGGCCGAAGGTGGTCATGCCGGTTCCCGCTCGGTGGTGACAGCGCCGGGCTGTAGCGCCCGCACCACGTGGGAGGCCAGCTGGTCGACGAAGTCGGCACCGGCAGGCTGGCGCGTGAGCGTAGTGCGGAGATGCAGGGGCCCGATGAGCAGTTCGAGAGCGAACCGCGCGTCGGTGTCCGGGGGAATCTCACCGCGTTCGGCAGCACGCTCGAACAGGGGCCGCACCGCGAGAAATCGACTGTCCCAGAACGCATTGCGCGCTTCGGCCATCTCCTCGGTGTCGGTGACGTAGGCGAGCGCTCGGGAGAGACCGCCGCCCAGCGGCGTCTCGAGATAGGCCGCGAGTTCGGTGGCGAACGCGACGAGGTCACCCCGGAACGTACCGGTGTCGGGCAGGGGAAGGGCTCGCCTGCTGTATTCGAGCAGCACGTCGAGGAGCAGGTTCTCACGACTACCCCACCGTCGGTAGATGGAGCTGTCACGGACCCCGGCCCGGCGGCTGATGTCGGGAATCCCGACCCGATCGACGCCGTCCTCGATGATCGCGTCCAGCACCGCCCGGTGGACCGCCTCGCGCACGCGCGCCGACCGGCCCCCCGGTCGCCGCTGCGGCGCGTCTTCATCTGTCGTGGTCACACCTCGAGCTTAAAGCAGAATCCCTTG
This sequence comes from Nocardia sp. NPDC060259, assembly GCF_042728775.1. NCBI lineage: Bacteria > Bacillati > Actinomycetota > Actinomycetes > Mycobacteriales > Nocardiaceae > Nocardia > Nocardia sp. NPDC060259. Next base: position 33,107 of record NZ_JBHXAY010000034.1, on the reverse strand, counting down.
CTTTTGATCACCGAAGCGGCTTAGGCTCGCTGAAGCAGAAAGTTCTGCTTTTCTGAGGTAGCCGTCGGACGGAAGGGTTCACCGATGACATCGTTGTCAGCATGGGCGAAGAAGGTGCTGGTCAGCGCGTGCGCACTGACCAGAACTACCGAATACGCGACCCGACGGGTCGGCCCTGCTCCGTTCCTGCCCGCGTTGTTCGCCGATCGGTTCACCCATCTGGGCGGGATCGCCGACGCGGAGTTCCGCGCCCAGCTGGCCGGATGCCGGTCCTTCGACGACGCGCGGTGGACCTCCTACTGGCAGGCCATCGCCGAGCAGCATGTGGCCGACGCGAACGAAGCGCTCGCACAGCTCGGCGTTCCTGGCACCGACGAACTGCTCGCGACCACCGACAGCGGGATACGGGACGAGCTGGGTGCGCGATTGTCACCGGCGGTATCCCTGCTCGCGGACCGTGGCCCGGTGGCAGACCCGGATGCGGTGGCGAAGTTCTGCGCCGAGCACCCCGATTCAGCGCAACCCGCCCTCGCGCTGGACGGCCTGATCAAGGCGATGGTCTACGAATTCGTCGCCGCGTGGCCGGGTTGGACACCGCGCCGGTTGACAGCCTACGAGCGGTCGCATCGGCTGGCCGAACTCGTCCTCACCTGTCTGGCTCCGGCGATGGATGTGTCCATCGAGCCGGTGCGCATTCCGGTTCCGGGTGGGGACGTGGTCCGCGGATACCTGATGTTCCCGCTCGATCCGGCTGCCGCCGAGATGCCGATCGTGTTGTGCAGCAATGGTGTCGAAGGAACACTCGCGGAGCTGATGCTGCCGATGCTGACCCATCGTCGAGCCGGGATGGCCCTGTTCGTCATGGAGATGCCCGGCACCTATTCCTACCGGCAGCCGTTGGCTCCCGACGCGGAGCGGGTGTACTCGGCGGTCGTCGAGCACCTCGCCGCGGATCCGCGGGTGGACAGTGCTCGCATCGGGATGCTGGGAGTCAGTTTCGGGGCCTATTGGGCGACCCGGATGGCCGCGGTCGATCCGCAGATCTCGGTCGCGGTCGCCAACGGCGCGCCCGCGCATCGCAGTTTCACCTCGGCTGCGGCGCTGGGTCTTCCGGAGATCATGGTGTCGACTCTGCGCAACGCGACAGGATCGGCGAGCATCCACGAGATGGCGGGCAAATTGCGTCGCCTGTCGCTGGCCCACCTGTACCGGCACATCGACATTCCGCTCTTGGTCATCAACGGCGCCAACGACACCCTGCTGAGCACCCAGGACTCCATCGACATCGCCATCGGTGCGCCCGAGGCACAGCTGGTGCTCTACGCCGACGACGATCACTGCGCGATGGGCCACGGCGAACAGTGGAGCGCATTGTCGGTGCGATTCCTTCGCGAGCACTTGGTCATCCGTCAGAGCGTGGGGTGCTGATCCGGTGCGTCAGCCGCTCCCCCGGATCCACCGGGTTCTCGACCGCGCGACCCGTCGGATCACGCTGCAGGCCGACACCGGCGCCGGGTGGACGACGATCGATGGCTCTGCGCCTTCGTTCGTCGTCCCGGCGGCCTTCACCGAGGAGTACGAGATCTCCCGGTACGAGCTGTTGGGCGTGCCCGACGGTGCCTGTGTCCTGCCCGTCTGTCCGGTGTCGTTCCGCGATTTCATGCTCTACGAGAAGCACGCTGTCGACGCCGCGCGCGGCATGGCGCGGCGGTTCGTGCCTGCCGGCTACCGCCTCGGGCTGCTGTTCGAGACCCTGACCCGGCGCACATTCCCGCCCTACCGGCCGCCTCGGCTCTGGAACGAACAGCCCATCTACTACATGTCCAACGCGTCGACGATGATCCCGTCCGGAATCCCGGTCAGCGGCCCCGGCTACAGCACGGCGCTCGACTTCGAACTGGAACTGGGCGTCGTTCTGGGTGCGCCGCTGCGCGATGCGACCGCCGAGGAAGCACTCGCCGCGATCGGCGCTGTCGTCGTCATCAACGACTTCTCCGCGCGAGATGTCCAGTTGGCCGAGATGCGTTCGGGATTCGGGCCACAGAAGTCCAAGCACTTCGCCACCTCGATGTCGACGACGGCGGTCGCCGGATCGGCGGTGGCCGACCGGCTCGACTCGCTCACCGCATCCGTGCGGATCAACGGGCGCACTGTAGCTCGGACCGGCACCGAGGGAATGCGCCACAGTCTCGGCGCGGCGATCGCGCATGCGTCCCGTGGCGAGCAACTGTTCCCAGGTGAACTGATGTCGACCGGAACGCTGCCCGGCGGCAGCGGGATGGAACTGGGCCGATGGCTCGCGCCCGGCGACGTCCTGCGGCTGGAGATCGACGGGATCGGTGTCATCGAGCACCTGATCCAGGGGTGAGGGCGCACGAGTGACTATCGATCAGGTTTCCGACTCGGTGTATGTCGTCGCCGGAACGAATGTCAACTGGGCGTTGATCAGCAACGGCGCCGGTGTCACCATCATCGACGCCGGATACCCCGCCGACACCCCGCTCGTTCTCGACTCGGTTCGCGACATCGGCCACGATCTCGCCGACGTCACCGCCGTTCTGCTCACCCATGCGCATCTGGACCACATCGGTGCCGTCCCACGCCTGGTCGAACTCCTCGGCGTTCCTGTCTACACCGGCGCCGAGGAAGTCCGGCACGCCAAACGTGAATACCTGCAACAGATCACGCCGGGGCAGATGGTGCGGACGCTGTTCGCGCCCGGCGGAGCGCGGTGGGTGTCGCAGACCCTGCGCGCCGTCCACGGCCGGATCGGCACCAGTGTTCCGACCGCAACACCGGCGCGGGCTTCGATCCTGTCGACGTTGCCCGGCGGGCTCGTCGCCCTGCCGACGCCCGGCCACACCGACGGGCACACCGCCTATCTCCTACCTTCCGAAGGTATTTTGTTCTCCGGTGACGCGCTGGTGACCGGTCACCCGCTGTCACGACGGACCGGACCACAACTGCTGCCGCCCGTGTTCAACCACGACGCCGCACGCACGCTCGTCAGCGCCCGCGCGCTCACTCGACAGCCGGCGCACACGCTCGTCCCCGGCCACGGGCGGCCCACCCGGCTCGTCCTCACGGACTGCACCGACACACTTCGATAACCCCGATCCGGGGCCCGCCACCGTGCTGGGCCGGATTTCGACCTCTACCGCCGAGCACCGGTCGCCTCTCGCCCACAACGACTGTGCGCGGTGACCGGAACGACAGGAGCCGTGGTGCGAATACATCGACAGACCACCGAGTTCGGACCGACACCGCCGACACGACACCGAACAGCCGCGCGGACGATGATGGCCTGCGCCATGATGCTGGCCCTGGGCGGCTGTTCGCTGCTGCCGGGTGAGTCCGGCGACGCCTGGAACCGTCCGACCGAGATCACCGCGGACTTCGAGAACATCGCGGGCATGTACGAGGGCAACGACGTCATGGTCCTGGGCCTGGCGGTGGGCAAGGTCGACAAGATCGTGCCCAAGGGCACCTACGTCGAGGTCCACATGACCATCGACGGCGACGTGAAGATCCCCGAAGAGGCGATCGCCGCGATCATCTCGCCCTCGATCGTCACCGACCGCCACATCGAGATCACTCCGCCCTTCACCGGCGGCGAATTCATGAAATCCGGTGCGCACCTGCCCAAAGCGCGCACCAGAACGCCGGTCGAGCTGGACACGATGATCAAGACCATCGACCAGTTCTCCGCCGCGCTCGAGCCCGAACCCGGTCAGGAAGGACTCGGCCCGCTCTCGGGCCGTGTGCTCCACCCGGTACTCAACGGCAACGGCCAGAAGATCCGCGAGACCCTCGACGCGCTGTCCTCGGCGTTGAAGGTCGGTGTCGACAACAAGGACGCCATCTCCACCATCATCATCAAGCTCAACGAGCTGACGACGATGCTGGCCGACAACGATCAGTCGGTCCGCGATTTCAGCGACCGGATGACCGCCATGTCGGGTCTGCTGGCCGAGCAGGCTCCCGGCCTGCAGGCCACCCTGGACCAGCTCAACGCGTTCCTCTCCAACAGCTCCACGACGTTCGGTGAGCACGCCGACGAGCTGTCGACCTCGCTCACGGGGCTGACCAACGTCACCAACCAGTTGCGCGCCAACTCCGGCGCGATGGTGGAGATCGTCGACATCGTCCCGCTGCTGATGCAGAACATCGACGGCGCGATGAACCACGATCAACGGTTCGTGCGAATACACGCCCAGCTCGGCACCGCCCTCTCCGGCGAGCTCGTCAGCGTGTTCTGCGAGCGGATCCAGCTGAAGTCCGACGGCTGCCGCTCCGGGAACATGCAGGATTTCGGCCCCGACTACGGGCTCACCGCCGCACTGCTCGGACTGACCGAATGACAACACTGGGGACGTCGCCACGTTCCGCTACCGGCTCGACGGTCCGCTCACGGCATCGGCGTCACCCGCCGCGGACAGGGACTCGCCCGAGCAACCGCATCGGCCGCGGTGGCACACGCGTCGGCAGCTGGACTCCTCCCCCAGTGGCGAGCACGAGTCCCCCAGTCCCGAGCCGTCGCCCGGGCACTGGGTTTCCGCGAACTCGGCGCTCAGCTGTGCGTCAGACTCCAGCCTGCACCGCGCCGAATCCATCGTGATGAATCAGCTTGAATCCTGCGCGAGCGCGACTAGTCGGGTACGGAGATCATCATCGGGTTCGACCGCGGCTGCCGCCACCACCCGGTCAGCGACTTCTCCTGGCAGAGTCTCTCCGTACCAGGAAGTCAGGACACCGATTGCCGCACGACGCAGCCGCACGGGGTAGCCGCGCAGCGCGGCCTGCACCAAAGGCTCCCCGGTTCCCGGCGTGGCGCGGCCCAGCATCGACAGCACGGATTCGAGATTGTGGTCGCTGATGCCTTCTTCGCCCCACCGGATAGCCTCAACCCCAGGGCCGCAAGCGATCTCGTCGAGTGGAAGTAGCGTTCGCGCGAGTTCGGCGATGCGGGCGACGTCGGCGTCCGGCGTTCGTCGCACCACCCACGCCCACACGTACCCGTTCCGCGGATCTTCGCCGAGGTGTGCCACGGCGTGCGAATACGCATCGACACCGACAGCTTCGGCTACTCGTAGCGCCCTGTTGAACCCGAAGGGGCCGTGCGGGTCGGCAAGCCTCGCCGTCACGTACTCGGCCCAGTCAGGACTGGCGAGCAATGTCGCGTAAGCCTCGGCCGTCCGAGTGACTTCGGCCGGCGGCCAGTCCAGTTCCGAAGACTGTTTCCTCAGCAGGTAGACAACCGACTGGACACCCGAGATACGGCTCAGTGTCGGCACCGCCACGGCCAGCAGGTCGGCGTACCGGGCCAGGACCGGCAGGGCATCTAGGTACTGCCGGATGTCCGCGGCGGGGCCACCGATGGCCGACAGCGCCTCGAGAATCTCGGCCGCACCGTCGAGAAGTTCGTCGTCGACCACGGATTCGGCGAGCGCGCCCCGGAGATCACCCGTGGTCGCGGCAAGATGAGCGAGGTATTCGTTCATCACCCCATTGCGGAAACCGTACCGCAGCAACCACGCTTTGATCTCCGGATCATCTGTTCCGGCCAACCGTTCCACGGCGTGGATACGTCCCCAGCCGTCGACCCGACGGGCCATCTCGAACACGGCGCGATCCCGATCCGGCTGCGAATTGGCCAGCGCCACAACCGCATACAAAGTCAAATCGCCCAGCGAACCCAGCACGAGCAGGACCTCCCGGCCCCGGCTGTCACCGACCACGCCGAGCATCACCATGCCGAGCGCCACCGCACCACGGCGCGTCCCCAGATCGGTCAACTGCCTGGCCACCGACCGAACCCGCTCGGCAGGCATTGTGGCAGCGCGCAATTCCCGACATAGATCGTCGGCCACGGCGAGCGCTCGTTGTTCGGCGAGCAGGTCGTGCAGCGCCGCTATCGCGGCATCATCGGGTTCCTCGACGAGTGCCCGCACCGCCGCCACGATCTCGGCCGCCGACGCGGTCTCGTTCGCGAAGTGATGTGTCTGGATACCATCCAGCACAGTCGAATTCAGAAACTTCCGCTCACCGGGTACCTCATCCGGATACGGATGCCCCTCCCGCGGCAACGGTCCTGGACCGTGCACAGCGGCGAGTTCGAGTGCATGAGCGAGATACGTGGTCTGGTCGTCATCGGGAACCAGCCACGCGCCGGGCTTCACCGGCAGGGGCGCACGGCGCCCTTTCCACGAGAATTATTCACGGCCACACCGTAACCGACCCCGCCCGAGAACTCCAGTGCACCCTCACTGGGTGGATGGACTGCTCTCGATCGAATTCGCCCGCAACCTTCGTCGCAGCTTGACGGCCACGACATCGCGCAGCGGTGCGTCCGGCATCTTCCACCAGCCCGAGGTCTGCCACTTCGATCGGGTCGACAACAGGTCCACCTCGCACTGCTCGGCGGCAGCCAGATCCACCGGTCCGGTAGCACCGGCGAAGATGCCCTCGCGCCGGCGGTCGACTCGATTCAGAATGCGCTTGCTGCGCGGGATGTTCTTGCGTGAGCTCTTGTCGTTCTCGCCGTAGCAGTTACGACGATCCTTCGCGTAACTGAGCGCCTTCTTCTCCTGCGGACTTCTCCGAACCACCGATCCCCGTCCCTCCGTGTGGAGGTCAGGCTACGGGCCGATGCGCCAGGCCGCACGTGAGTTTCCAGCCTGCCGGATTCCTACTCACGGATAATCGTTCGGCAAATGGCCGAGCGCGTGGTGGGATCTCGCGGTGATCAAGATCCGACAGTATTCCTACTTCGCGCTGTACAGCGAGACGAAGTCGGCGGTCGAGATGACCGCCCACCTGACCATGGAGCCGGACCGAGCACGAGTGCAGGGAAGTAAGTCCGCGGAGCATCGCCTTCCTCGATCCCACAGCTGGCAGATCGCCCGGCACAGCACCGAGAGCATCGACGAACAGATCGAGCACCTGATCGGTCGGCTGACACCGGTACTGCCCCGGCTGATCTCACTGATCAACCGCCCCGACGTCGACGCGAGCATGCAGGTCGTGCGCCACTACGACGATCCCGATGGCGTCCATGGTGCGCCCGGCGGCACGATGTCGGCCGATGTCCACAAGTGGCCGCGTCCACTGGGTTGGCATCTCACGACAGCCGTGCTCGAGTTCCTGGTGGCGACCGGAGCGGAGCTCGATATCGATGAATACAACTGAGGCGCGCGAAACGGCCGCCGCCACTTCCCATTCGGGAAGAGGGCGACGGCCGAGGTACAGCTGGCGCGCTGGGATCAGAGCGGGATGTTCTTGTGGTGGCTCTTGCGCGCAGGCGCCGAGGCCAGGGCCGCGGCGATGATGCTGCGGGTCTTGGCGGGGTCGATGACCTCGTCGACGACGCCGATGGCGACGGCGCGTTCGACGCCGCCTGCGATCTGCTCGTGTTCGGCGGTCAGGCGCTCGTGGAGGGCTTCGCGTTCGGCTTCGGGGGCTGCCGCGAGTGCCTTCTTGTGCAGGATTCCGACGGCGGCCTTGGCACCCATGACGGCGACTTCGGAGCCGGGCCAGGCGTAGACGGCGGTGGCGCCGAGGGAGCGGGCGTTCATCGCGATGTAGGCGCCGCCGTAGATCTTGCGGGTCACCAGGGTGACGCGCGGGACGCGGGCTTCGGCGAACGCGTGCAGCAGCTTCGCGCCGCGGCGGACGACGCCCTCGAGTTCCTGGCCGACGCCGGGCAGGTAGCCGGGGACGTCGGTGACCACGATCAGCGGGATACCGAACGCGTCGCACAGGCGCACGAAACGCGAAGCCTTCTCGGCGCTTTCGGAGTTCAGGCAGCCGCCGAGGCGCAGCGGGTTGTTGGCGAGCACGCCGACGGTACGGCCACCGAGGCGACCGAGACCGACGACCATACTGCGGGCGTAACCACCCTGCAGTTCCTCGAAGGAGGATTCGCCGTCGACGTTGTCGAGCAGCTCGTGGATGATCGGCTTGACGTCGTAGGCGCGCTTGGGCGAGGCGGGCAGCATCGCCTTCAGGTCGATATCACCGTGCTCGGCCGCAGCCTGGTCGAACTCGCCCTGCTCGGCGAAAATCGAGACCAGCCGACGGGCGCGGTGCATGGCATCGGCTTCGTCGTCGGCGGCGATGTGGCACACGCCGGACTTCTTGAAGTGTGTGGTGGGCCCGCCCAGGGTCTCCATGTCGACGTTCTCGCCGGTCACCGAACGCACGACGTCCGGACCGGTGACGAAGACACGGCCCTCGGGGGCCATGATGACGATGTCGGTCAGCGCGGGACCGTAGGCGGCGCCACCGGCGGCGAAGCCGAGCACCACGGAGATCTGCGGGACCAGACCGGACGCGCGGACCATCGCCTCGAAGACCAGGCCCACCGCGTGCAGCGCCTCGACACCCTCGGCGAGGCGAGCGCCGCCGGAGTGCCACAGGCCGACGACCGGGATACCGGAGTCGATGGCGGTGTCGATCGCGTCGACGATGTGCTTGCAGCCCTCGACCCCCATCGCGCCGCCCATGACGGTGGCGTCCGAGCAGTAGGCCACGGTGCGGACACCGTCGACCTCGCCGATCGCGGCCAGGACGCCGGACTTGTCCCGCGGGTGCAGCGGAAGCACGGTTCCGGGGTCGAAGAATCGCTGAAGCCGGCCGAGCGGGTCACGCGGATCGGTCGTCGTGTCGTTAAACGCGGGAGCAATGATGGTCATCGCGTCGTCGTCTCCTGCCTTCGAAGAGAGTTGCCGCTACGGCGGCTGCGTAGGGCGAACCGCCGGTGGGGTCGAACCATTCAGTTGGCGCGACCCCACCGGCGATCGTGAATGCAGTCGGCGGCTATGCCCGACCGAAGGCGAGCGCGACGTTGTGCCCACCGAAACCGAAGGAGTTGTTGATCGCGTACTCGATTTCCTGGTGCCGGGCCTGCCCGTGCACCACATCGAGATCGATCGCCGGATCCTGGTTGTCCAGGTTCAGCGTCGGCGGAACGACGCCGTCCCTGATGGCGAGCACGGTGAGCACGGACTCGAGGGCACCGACGGCGCCGATCGAGTGGCCCAGTGCCGACTTCGGTGCGTATACCGAAGCGTGGTTGCCCACGGCCAAGTTGATCGCGTTGGCCTCGGCGGCATCGCCGATGGGGGTCGCGGTCGCGTGGGCGTTGATGTGGGTGATGTCCTGCTTGGTCAGACCGGCGGTCTGGATCGCACGGGTCATCGCCCTGGCCGCACCGGTGCCCGCGGGATCGGGAGCGACCAGGTGGTAGCCGTCGGAGGTGATGCCCGCACCCAGCAGACGCGCGTGGATGGTGGCACCGCGCGCCTTGGCGTGCTCCTCGGTCTCGATGGTCATGAGCGCCCCGGCCTCGCCGAAGACGAAGCCGTCACGATCCTTGTCGAACGGCCGTGAGGCGCCCTTCGGATCGTCGTTGCGGGTGCTCGTGGCACGCATCATGGAGAAGGCCGCGATCGGGACATCGGAGATGAAGCCCTCGACACCGCCGGTGACGACCATGTCGGCGTCACCCATCACGATCATCCGCCACGCGTTGGCGATGGCTTCCGAACCCGACGAGCACGCCGAGACCGGAGTGACCACTCCCGCCCTGGCCTTCAGCTCGAGACCGACGACGGCGGACGGACCGTTCGGCATGACCATCTGAACAGCAAGCGGCGAGATCTTGCGATAGCCACCGTTCTTCAGCTTGTCGACCGAGTCGATCAGCGCGTCGCCGCCACCGAGACCGGTGCCGATCGCGACACCCAGACGGTCGTGGTCGACCTCCGGGCTGCCCGCGTTCTTCCACACCTCGCGACCGAGGACGGTCGCCAGGCGCTCGACATACGCCATACGGCGGATCTCGACCCGGCTCAGGAGCGTGTCGGGGCTGACTTTCAGGTGACCGCCGATCCGCACCGGCAGGTCGTATTCCTCGATGAAGGGATCGTCGAGAACGTCGATTCCGCTCTCGCCGTTGAGGAGTCCCTTCCACGTCGCATCGACGTCACCCGCGATCGACGTGGTCGCCGCCATGCTGGTGACGACGACGTTGGGGAAATTCCCGTTCAGGGTGGAAGGAGTGGTCACTGGTTCAGCCCTACTCGGCGTCGAACTTGGCCTTGAGCTCCGCGGCGGCGTCGGAGTTCTCCGCCTCGAGCTTCTGGATGTAGGAGACAGCGTCACCCACGGTCTTCAGGCTGGCAAGGTCCTCGTCGGGGATCTTGACGCCGTACTTGTCCTCGGTCTGCACAGCGATCTCGACCATGGACAGCGAATCGATGTCCAGGTCGTCGACGAAGGACTTCTCGATGGTCACCTCGGAGGGTTCGATACCCGTAACCTCTTCGATGATCTTGCCGAGTTCTTCGACGATCTGTTCCTGGGTCAGAGCGGCCACTTTGGTGGCTCCCTTCTTGTTCTCATTTGGTAGGGGTCTTGAACGGCCGGCACCTCGTCGTGCGCGACCGCGTGGGGAAAGCTAGCCGGAGATGGTCAGTTCGACCAACGCGGGGAGGTCATCCGGGGTCTTCAGGGCCAGGTTGGGCGTGCCCTTCAGTTCCCGCTTGGCAATTCCGACGAGGGTGCCCGCCGGCGGCAGTTCGGCCACGGCCGAGACAGCTGCCTCGCGGACGGTCTCGGTGCACAGGTCCCAGCGCACGGGGCGGGTGACCTGAGCGGCGAGCTTGTCGATCGCGTCGGCGCCCGAGGTGACCGGCTTGCCGTCGAAGTTCGACAGCAAGGTTCGGATCGGGTCGCTCGGCGAGATCTGAGCGATGGCATCGGCGACAGCAGCCTGGGCCGGGGCCATGAAAGCGGTGTGGAACGCACCGGCGACGGGCAACGCGCGGACCCGTGCCTTCTCCGGCGGGTTCGCGGCGAGCTCCGCCAGAGCTTCCAGGCGACCCGCTGCCACGATCTGGCCGACCGCGTTGCGGTTGGCCGGAACGAGATCGAGTTCGGCGAGCCGTGCGAGCACAACAGCTTCGTCGCCACCGAGCACCGCGGACATGCCGGTCGGCTCCTGCGCACACGCCTTGGCCATCTCCCGGCCGCGGATGGCGGCCAGGCTGACCGCCTCGTCGGCGGTGATGACGCCGGCGACAGCGGCTGCGGCGAATTCGCCGACCGAGTGTCCGGCGACGATGGTATCCGCCGGAATCGTCTCGGGGGCGATTTCGGCGAACGCGAGCAGGGCGGCGGCCACGACGAGCGGCTGGGTCACCGCGGTGTCGACGATCTCCTCGGCCGTCGCGGTGGTACCGAGACGGACCAGGTCGAGGCCGGCGGCCTTCGACCACAGCTCGAGGCGATCAGTCGCACCGGGAAGTGCGAGCCAGGGCGCGAGCATGCCGGGTGTCTGGGACCCCTGTCCAGGGGTGAACAACGCGATCACTCCCTAAGAAAACACTGTGACCCCCGCCGCACGAGATGTCGGCGCGAATGAAGCTTTCGGACGGGTTTTGTAGGGGTCCCACAAAATCCGAGGTGGGGTGTCCCGATCGACCGATTGCCCGATCTCGTTACAGGGGCTCGTAGCCCACTGGGGTGGGCGGGGTTTCTGTGACGGAGGGTGACGATTCGTTATGCGTTCGTGTCAAACGGCCCACTGTGGCCGCGATCCGGAGCACATAAGCGTCTCGTGGATTCATGGGATCACGTCCGGTGATCTCGCCGATTCGTTTGAGACGGTACCGAACGGTATTTGGATGGACGTACAGCTGACGCGCGCACGTTTCTACTGCTCCACCACAATCCAGGTACGCGTCGAGTGTGTCGGATAACGAAGATCCGGCAGCAGCCAACGGGAGCACAAGATACTCGTTCAACGCCTCTATTGCAGCTCTATCGCCCAGCAGGGCCCGTTCCGGTAACAACTCCGCCGCGTGAACGGGCCTTGGCGCGGCGCGCCAGCCCACCACGGCCTCCATGCCTGCCAATGCCTCGATCGCGCTGGCGTGCGCGGCGCCAAGGGTGCGCATGGTCGGGCCGATCACCACCGGGCCCTCGGAGAACACGTCGGCGAGCAGGTCGGCCAGGAACGGCGAGGCGATCCCGGCGTCACCCAGGTGCCCGCTGACGACCATCACCAGCCGCGCACCCTGCACCACCGCGAGCGCGGCCCTGCCGTGTCTGCTCGCGATGGTGTGCACCGCGCCGACGGTCGACACGCCCTGGTCCGCCGGCGGCGTACCGACCAGCACGGTGGCGGGCGCAGTGGCGTCCCAGTTCAACGTGGCGGCCCTGGAGAGCATGTCGGGGCCAGTGTCGCCGCGGACCACCGCGTCGACCACCAGGGCCTCCAGGCGGGTATCCCACGCGCCGCGCGACTCGGCCGCGCTCGCGTACACCGAGGCGGCCGCGAAACCGAGCTCACGCCCGTACCGCAGCACCGCCTCGGTGAGCGCGACCAGCTGACGATCGTTGCGCGCCAGCGCGGGCAGCCACTGCTCGAAGAAGTCCATGGCCACCCGCACCATGTCCACGGTCTGGCGCAGCGTCAGCCGCCGCGCCAGATCCTGCGGAATGACCTGGAACGCGTCCAGGCTGAAGCGGATATCGGAGTCGGGATCCTGCAACCACTCCAGGAAGTTCACGACCGCCGTCTGCACCAGCATCTGAACACCCGCACGCTGCGCGGCGTCCAGATCGGCGAAGAACGGCAGCCGATCCTGCATCGACCCCACCGCCTCGGTGGACAGCCGGCCCGAGAACTGCTTGACCCGCTTGAGCAGCGTGTCGGGCAGCGGATCACGGGTCTGCCGATTCGGGGACAGTGCCCCCGTCGGCAGATAGACCTCGTGCTCGCTGGTGCCCTCGGTGATCCGACGGGGCCGCGGCGGTTTGCGCTCCACAGTCCAATAGTCCGCTACGCGAGTTCCTCGCCTGCGTCCGCACTCGGCTTCGGCGCGGCGGAGACGTCGTCGATGCGGTATTTCGCCGCCGCTTCGACCGCCTTCGCCTTGTCCAGCGTGCCGTCCTTGACCAGGCCCTCGAGCACCGCGACCACGATCGACTGCGCGTCGACGTTGAACACCCGGCGGGCGGCCGGGCGGGTGTCGGAGAAGCCGAACCCGTCGGTGCCCAGGGTGATGTAGTCGCCAGGCACCCACTGCCGGATCTGGTCGGAGACCGCGCGCATCCAGTCCGTCGCGGCCACGACCGGTCCCTGCGTCTGCGCGAGCGCCTGGGTGACGTAGGGAACGCCCGGATCGGTGTCGGGGTGCTTGAGCGCCTGGATCTCCTTGTCGAGGGCCTCCCTGCGCAGCTCACCGAACGAGGTCACCGACCATACGTCGGCCGACACACCCCACTCCTGCGCCAGGATCTCCTGGGCGCGCAGACCGTCGGGCACGGTCACGCCGGAGACCAGGATCTGCGCGCGGATGCTGCCCTCACCACCACGCTGATACAGGTACAGACCCTTCAGCAGGCCTTCGACGTCGAGGTCGTCGGGTTCGGCGGGCTGCTGGTAGGGCTCGTTGTACAGGGTGATGTAGTAGAAGATGTTCTCCCCGCCGAACGCGCCGTCCTCGGGCGGATTCGTGCCGGGCAGCGGGCTCACGGCCGGAGTGGTCCCGCCGTACATCCGGCGCAGGCCGTCGCGCATGATGTGCGCGATCTCGAAGGAGAACGCCGGGTCGTAGGTCACCACGGCCGGGTTCGTCGAGGCCAGCAGCAGCGACTGCCCGTCGTTGTGCTGCAGGCCCTCGCCGGTGAGCGTGGTGCGGCCCGCGGTGGCGCCGAGGACGAAACCGCGGGCCAGCTGGTCGGCGGCGGCCCAGAAGCTGTCGCCGGTGCGCTGGAACCCGAACATCGAATAGAAGATGTAGAGCGGGATCATCGGCTCGCCATGGGTGGCGTAGGACGTGCCCGCCGCCGTGAAGGTCGCGGTGGAACCGGCCTCGTTGATGCCCTCGTGCATGATCTGGCCGACGGTGCTCTCCTTGTAGGCGAGCATCAGTTCCGCGTCGACCGAGGTGTAGAGCTGGCCGTTGCGGTTGTAGATCTTGAGCGTCGGGAACCACGAGTCCATGCCGAAGGTGCGGGCCTCGTCGGGGATGATCGGCACGATCCGCTTGCCGATCTCCTTGTCCCGCAACAGCTCCTTGACCAGGCGAACCAGCGCCATCGTGGTGGCGACCTTCTGCTTGCCCGACCCCTTGCGCACCGAGCGGTAGGCCTCGTCACCGGGCAGCGTCAGCGGCTTGGCGGGCGAGCGGCGTTCCGGCACGAAACCGCCGAGCGACTGACGCCTGCTCAGCATGTACTGGATGGCCGGGTTGTCCATGCCGGGGTGGTAGTACGGCGGCAGGTACGGATCCTTCTCCAGCTCGGCATCGGTGATCGGGATGCGCTGCAGATCGCGGAAGTCCTTGAGGTCCTGCAGCGCCAGCTTCTTCATCTGGTGGGTGGCGTTGCGGCCCTCGAAGTGCTTGCCGAGGGTGTAGCCCTTGATCGTCTTGGCCAGGATCACCGTCGGCTGGCCCTTGTGCGCCATCGCCGCCGCGTAGGCCGCGTAGACCTTGCGGTAGTCGTGGCCGCCGCGCTTGAGGTTCCAGATGTCGCTGTCGGACATGTTCTGGACCAGTGCCTTGGTGCGCGGGTCGCGACCGAAGAAGTGGTCGCGCACGTACGCGCCGTCGTTGGCCTTGTAGGTCTGGAAGTCGCCGTCGGGGGTGGTGTTCATCAGGTTCACCAGCGCGCCGTCACGGTCGGCGCCGAGCAGCGCGTCCCACTCGCGACCCCAGACCACCTTGATGACATTCCAGCCCGCGCCGCGGAAGAACGACTCCAGCTCCTGGATGATTTTGCCGTTGCCGCGCACCGGGCCGTCGAGCCGCTGCAGGTTGCAGTTGATCACGAAGGTCAGGTTGTCGAGCGCCTCGTTGGCGGCCACCTGGATCAGGCCGCGCGACTCCGGCTCGTCCATCTCGCCGTCGCCGAGGAACGCCCAGACGTGCTGGTCGGAGGTGTCCTTGATGCCGCGATCGTGCAGGTAGTGGTTGAACCTGGCCTGGTAGATCGCGTTCATCGGGCCGAGGCCCATCGATACCGTCGGGAACTCCCAGAAGTCCGGCATCAACCGCGGGTGCGGGTACGACGGCAGGCCGTGGCCGGGTCCGCCGTGGCTGTATTCCTGCCGGAACCCGTCGAGCCGGTCGGTGCTGAGGCGGCCTTCGAGGAAGGCGCGGGCGTAGATGCCGGGCGAGGCGTGGCCCTGGATGTAGATGTGATCGCCACCGCCGGGATGGTCCTTGCCGCGGAAGAAGTGGTTGAAGCCCACCTCGTAGAGCGCGGCCGAGGACGCGTAGGTCGAGATGTGGCCACCCACGCCGATGCCGGGGCGCTGCGCGCGGTGCACCATGATCGCGGCGTTCCACCGGATCCAGGCGCGGTAGCGGCGCTCGACTTCCTCGTCACCGGGGAACCACGGCTCGTTCTCGGTGGGAATCGTGTTCACGTAGTCGGTGGAGGTGAGCGCCGGAATCGAGACGCGGCGTTCGCCCGCACGCTCGAGCAACCGCAACATCAGGTAGCGGGCGCGGCCGGGGCCTTCGCGGTCGAGCATGTCGTCGAAGGATTCCAGCCATTCGCTGGTCTCCTCGGGGTCGATATCCGGAAGATACGACGCCACTCCCTCGCGGATCACCCGGACCCGCTCACCGGTCGGTCTGGTGGCGGACTCGGCGCCTGCGGCGGGTGCCGCCGCGGCGGGATCGTTCGCGGAATTCGCTGATACAGAGTGGATCAGGTCGGTCAAATCTGCTCCTCGTACTGGGGGCTGAACTGCTTGTTGGCGTCGCTATCCCCGGGCCTGCCCGCTTGGTGTGCGGGCCACCCGTCACACACGTTTCGGGCGCACCCCCATCCTTACCGAAAAAGGTGGCGCAGGTCATCCCTCCCGGGCAGGTACTGGGCGGTATTTCCCTGGACCGCGACGTGCCGGCGCATTCGCAGATCCACTAGGTTTGGCTGTGGGAACCACGTGAGCGAGAGGGATCGGACAACGATGAGGCTGCTGGACGCGCGCCGGCTCGGGCTGGGCTGTGCCGCTGTCGCCGTGACCGCGGGCATGGTGGTGGCCGGCTGCGCCGAGCAGGTGCCGGGCACGCCGACCACCGATCCCGCCGAGGTCGCCGCGTACCAGACCGAGGCGGCCGCGTCCTCATCGGCCGCCGCGTCGTCCAAGGCCGCCGCCGCGCAGGCCAGGGCGACCAGCGACAACTGCACCAAGTTCCCCACCACCACCGGCGCAGGCGTGACCGCCTTCAACGAGTTCGTCACCGCGCACGACAGCAACGCCCCCGACTACGCCGCCAAGCGCGAGGCCGCCGCCACCACGCTCGACAACGCCGCGCTCGCGGTCGAGACCGGCGTCACCACCGCGGCGGGCGCGCTACCCGCCGATCTCGCGGAGAAGTTCACCGCCTACGTTGTCGCCGCCCGCGAACTGTCCGCCGAGACAAGGAAGATGACCTACAGCTCGCAGGTGACCAAGCTCAACGACGCCAGCCGCAAGATCAACCAGGCCCGCACCGCGGTCCACGACGCCTGCCCGAGCCGCTGAATTCGCCCCGCCGACACGCGGCATACGGTCCCAATTCATCCGATCGGCTTGCGCTGCGGCCGATAACCATGTTCGCTTGCACCTATCTTATTGTCGGCAGTTTAGGGAGGACACCACCGTGGTCGCCGCGGCGGACGCGCAGAACTACGCTCAGAAGCTTGGCATTTCTCACGGCTTGGTCGTTCAGGAATTGGGCTGGGACGAGGACACCGACGACGACTTGCGCGCCGAGATCGAGGAGGTCAGCGGCGGCGAGATGGTCGACGAAGACTCCGACGAGGTCGTGGACGCCGTCCTGTTGTGGTGGCGAGAAGGTGACGGCGACTTGGCCGACGAGCTGATGGATGCCATCGGCCCGCTGGCCGACGAAGGCTTCATCTGGGTCCTCACCCCCAAGACCGGTCAATCGGGCCATGTCGATCCGAGCGAGATCGCCGAAGCCGCACCCACGGCCGGCCTGACCCAGACATCCACCATCAGCCTCGGCAGCTGGACGGGCTCGCGCCTGGTCCAGCCGAAGGCACCGTCCAAACAGCGTTGAATCCGCCGTTCGCTAAGGTCTCAGCCGGACGAGAACGCTCGGCTGAGACCCGACACGACGGAGGATTCGCCCTATGCCGCTAGAGGTTGGCACTCTCGCGCCGGACTTCACGCTCAAGGACCAGAACAACCAGCCCGTCTCCCTGTCGGACTACCGCGGCAAGAAGAACGTGCTGCTGGTGTTCTATCCGCTCGCCTTCACCGGCATCTGCCAGGGCGAGCTGTGCAAGGTTCGTGACGAGTTGCCCAAGTTCCAGAACGACGACGCCGAGATCATCGCGATCTCCGTCGGTCCACCGCCCACCCACAAGATCTGGGCAGCAGAACAGGGCTACCTGTTCCCCCTGCTGTCCGACTTCTGGCCACACGGCGCCGTCACCCAGGCCTACGACGTCTTCAACGAGAAGTCCGGTTACCCCAACCGCGGCACCTTCGTCGTCGACAAGTCCGGTCACATCACTTTCGCCGAGATGAACGGTCCCGGAGAGGCCCGTGACCAGGCGGCTTGGGAGAAAGCGCTCACCGCGCTAGATTCATAAACCGTCACCGCCGGTTCCCACCGGCGGTGCCCGGGCGTATAGCTCAGCGGTAGAGCACTGGTTTTACACACCAGCGGTCGGGGGTTCGATCCCCTCTGCGCCCACCCGACAGTTGCAGGTAGAACGCATTTTTGAAGCTTCCACGTTTGCCCCACGCCAGATTCGTGGGGCAAACGTGGGGCAGAGACTCCCGCCTAGGGGGCACATGCCCCACGCCCGAGCCTCCGGAAGCGGCCTCCTGGCCGCCCCAGGTGACAGGATGAGCTGGCAGCGAGTACTCCCGATCCACTGCCACTGGTCGCCACGCACCGCCCTGCCACACCAGGCAAATCCGAACATGGATGATCAAACGTACGTTCCGACTTAGTCCGGCCCTACCCACGGTATGGACGCGGGCCCAACTACTGCCCCACTTGTGGTCATTCCAGTGCCGCTTTGCACCGGTGCCGCGATGAAGGTCGGATCTCGGCGCCGATGCATACAGAACCGCACCGCGCTTCTCACGCGGTCAGACCGTCCGACGCGCTCCGGCGGTGGCATCACCCAACTCGAGCATATGAGCGATGCTTGGAAGCCGCTGGATGGTGGTTCGACCAGGGCCTCTGTGCCGACAAGCCTTATCCGTCATCCAGATGTTGCATATGTCACACGAAGGCCGTGAAGCAGACGCACTTTCCCACGCTGAGGCGACGGCTCGACATTGAACTCTGCGTGGGCCGGCTCGGCGTAGCCGCGATCCACGGCTTGGTGTCACCCGCATCAAGCATGATGGCTTCGCCGCGCCATACCGGAGTCACCGGCCTCACTACCGCCAGACGGGGAACGATACGCATGCCATTGAGAGAACAGCCCTGGCGAAGGTATCAGGACGACGTCGCCGATCTGCTGACTGAGCTGGGATTTGCAGTCCAGGTCGAGGATCGGCTCACTTCGGCGCGCGGGGTTACTCATGAGGTAGATGTGTCCGCACGCCGGACTGTCGCTGGGGTTGAAGTGCTATGGGTGGTGGAGTGCAAGCTGTGGCGCAGTCGAATTAGCAAAGAGAAGGTCGCGGCGCTCGCTGCCATATGCGACGATCTCGGTTCCGACCGCGGGCTGTTGATGTCGCAGAACGGCTTTCAAGCCGGTGCGATTCAGATGGCGGTTGGTCGCAGCATCACCCTCACCAGCTTGGAAGATCTGCGTTCCACCGCCAGCGAGGATCTCCAGCGTGCCCGTCAGAATCAGGCAGAGCATCGGCTGCGAGCAGCAGAGATGGCATTGCACGGAATGCAGCCGACAACGATCGGCGACCAGTTCGGCGAGGTCCTGAAGGCCATCTACAAACTTGGGCTGTCGAAGGATGAGCAGATTCGCCGCGCCGAGGAACAACAGACCCGTCCCACTCGTCAAGATGTCATGGCTGTTGTCTTCGAGCAGATCCCTGACATCGCCCAGAGGGTGGAGTCGGATCTTCAACGCGCCAAAGTCTCGGAGAAAGAATGGGTGGCGCACGTTCTCCAGGCGAGGCTGGACACCGCTGCAGACGAAGCAACGATCGACGGCTTGCTGGCGACGGTCAAGGATCGCCGGACAGTGCTGAACGAGGCCGCCCTCGGACAATGGCCCGTTCTGATCCAAGACGAGACTGGCCAGTTCCAGACTTGTTGGGGGATGAGACAGCTGCTCGACGTGCTTGAAAGGTGCCTCGACCAGCTGGAACTGCGAATCCATGCTGAGCGCTGGCGCATTGACGCAGCGCCTCATGGGCGCGCTGAGTACCGGAGGCGAGTACGCAACCACCGCCGCCGAGCAAAGCGCGCCCCATCACCCGACTGCGTCGAGAACTCAACAGGCACACCCTGACCCACCGCCTTCCCGACCCGGCCCTCTCTTGTGGTCGTCAGCGATGCAACACCGCGCCGGGCGCATATCAGTTAATCACCCTCAGCGAGCTCAGGCCCATCAGCTGACCGAGACCGCCGACGCTACTCCACCTCCGCTACCCGCAGTTTCAGGACTAGGGCGGCATCGCGGAGCGCGTATTTGCCCTCGCGATCAGCGCGCTCCTGCCCGAGCGTGTCGCAGGGTAGTCGACCGCCGTTTGCGGCGCGAAACGCCGCGATAGCTAGAAGCCGTTCGTTGTCAGGGTTTTCGGCGAGTCTCCGATCGAGCGACGCACCAAGTGTCGCGGAGAGTTCGTCGCTGATCCTGAACCCAAGAGACTTGGCCAACTTGTATCCGCCCAGCGTAGCGACACCGCTCCACTGCACAGCGACCGGTGGATCCTCGTCGGCAAGGTCTCGACGTGCTCGAAAAAAGAGACTCTTGGCCAGCTTCTGTCGCCGCCGCGCCGGAACGGTGTACACCGCGCAGTCCTTCACCAGCAGTGGATCGTCCGGACTGACCTGAACCACAGCGAACACCGCCACGGCATTCTCTTGGTCATCCACGACGACCCAAGCATGCCTCCGTGCCCACAGAGCATGGGGTAGAGGACAATCCCGAATCTCGATGCCTCTCAAGTCTGGTTCGCTCATTAGTCCAGTATCAGGGCATCCCGGCAGATAGCCGGAGTGTGATGGTCGACGACGCGTTTCGGAAGCCGGTTGGGCGGGCCACGGCCGCCAGCGTCGTCTTCGACAACGGTCTGCATGGGCCGGTTCGACCGCTCGCATCTGGCGGACCACCGACCACGCATCAGACACGCAATAGAACTGAGCCGGCCGGGACGCGTGTTCGCAAAGCAGGGTGTAACCCTGTCGCATACTGGCCCGAAAGACTCTGCGGGCCTATGGGTCCGACTATCCGAGGAACGGCTTGAGTGCACAGAAATGAGAATGCCAGTGGATGACCCACTTGCACGGTTCGTGGACAGCCTGGTCAAACAACCTCCTGATCAGCAGTTGGTGTCCCGGCGCCGAGCAGACCTTAACCGGCTGCTGTCCCGCGTGGGTGTGCTGTCGACCTTCGAGAGCGGCTCGTTCACGCACGGCACCGCGATCCCCCGGTACAGCGACGTTGACCTGATGGCCCGCGGCCCATCTTCCTGGCGCACACTCGAGCCCTATACCGTGCTCCGGAAGGTTCAGGACGCACTCGCCGCCGAATCGTATCTGTTTTCGTCCCTGAAGATCAGCAGCCCTGCTGTGAAGGTCCAGTACTCGTACGGACCCAACTTCGAGGTGGCCCCCGCCGTCTTCGCCCGTTGCGACGGGAATGACCATGTGTACGAAATCCCAGCCCCCAATGCGTGGGTGTACTCGGCACCTGCAGCACACAACCGGTATGTCACTGGCCAGAATGATCGCCTAGGGAAGCGTGTCAAGCCGCTCGTTCGCCTGCTGAAAGCGTGGAAGTACCACGTCGGAGTACCGGTCTCCTCAACGTATCTGGAACTTCGCACTGCCGAGTACTCAGCGGGAGAGTCGTCGATCTTGTACGAGATCGACATGGAGATTCTGCTACGCAAGATGATCACCGCCGACTTCAGGGCCATGAACGACCCAATCGGAGTCTGCACCCGCATCCAGGCATGTTCCTCAGACACAAACCGGCGGTCGACCTTGGCAGCGGCCGAACGGGCTGTGGAGGCCCTGGAGATCGCGCGCGATGCGAAGAACGCGAAGAACGGATCGATCTACCAGCGAGCAATGCGCCTGGTCTTCGGCGACGACTTTCCATACCCCTGGTGGTAGAAGGGTGATGTTATGAGCGACCTCTGTACTGAACTCGGCAAAGAAGCAGACATCCTCCTAGACAACCTGGAGTACACCGAGAAGTCTCACTTCGCGGCTAGCGAGCGAAGCCTTCGCATGCACTGGTGGTTGGGGATCATCGCGGTAGTCGCCGGTGCTGCGGCGGCGATCGTCGTACTGAAGCAATCGTGGCCGGCAGTTGCGGCAGGGCTTGCAGGTCTCGCGAGCGCTACCTCGGCCGTGCTGACGCTGGTGAACCCCAAGGAACTCGCTCAGCGACACCTAGATTGCGGGCGCGACCTTGGGGCCTTAAGAGTCGAGGTACGCCAGGTTCGGAACCTTGATCTACCATCGGTAGCGGCCGGCGACCTCACCAGCATTCGGAAGTCTCTGCGCAAGTTCGCCGAACGCAAAGCCACCATCGACCGAGCGGCTCCAGGACTGAATGAGCGCGCGTTCAAACGGGCCCGCAGAAAGATTCAACGCGGTGACTTCCAGACTGAGCTGCCCACCTCCTGAGCCAGGTTGCGCCAGCGTGGCGACGGCAGTCCGCACGCTCTTGTTCGTGCGGGTGACGTCCCCGGCGATGAACCAGATGGTGTCAGCGCCTTTATCGCGGCGGCTTTGTGTGCGGTCTTCAGTTGCGGTCGCCGAGCACTACCTACGGCAAATGTTCGACCCTCCACGATTGCGTGGTCGGCCGCTCAGACGTTGGCGGTCGCGATGACGCTGGTCCAGCACCGTCGTCTGCTGGTCACCGCCGGGTGACTCGCAAACCCACTGCACCCACAGATATCAGATCTGCTACCCGGTTCCGGGCGAGCGCGAGGGACCGCTGCAGGCGCTCGCCGCCGAATTCGTCGTTGCCCGTGTAGACGAACTCGACCTCATCGATGCCGATGAAACCCAGAGCCGTGCGCAGGTACGGCTCTACGTGATTCGCGCTCGCCAGCGGACCACCCATCTCATACCCGGCGTCGCCGGTGCCGACGATGACGAAGGCGCGCTTGCCGGAGACGAGTGGTGTGTACGGTGCCGCGGCCTCAGGGTCGAAGGCGAAGGTGCGCCCGACCCGGACGATCTGGTCGATGTAGGCCTTCAGCATCGCCGGTACCCCGAAGTTGTACATCGGGACGCCGAGCACCAGCACGTCGGAGGCGAACAGCTCGTCCACCAGCTGGTCGCTGTAGGCCAGGGCCTCGCGCATCTGCGTGGTCCGCTCCCCTGGCGTGGTGAAGGCGGCGGCGATCCAGTCCTCGGTGAGGTGCGGAGGCGGTTCGTGGCCGAGGTCGCGGCGGATCACCGTGTTGCCGGGTCCGCCCTCGCTCCAGCGTTCGACGAACTCCTGGACCAGTGTGCGGGTGTGTGAGCGCGACCGGCGCGGGCTGGCATCGAGCTGCAGCAGCTGGACCATCTCTGATACTCCTGTCAGGGCGGGGAACTTGCGGAACCGAGCCTGCCCGACGGGGAATATCTGCGTAAGAACGCACATTTCTGTTACCCGGTACCCTTTTTCATACCTTTGCCGGTGAGACGAGGATGTGGCATGGCGAAGCGTAAGCAGGATCTCGATTTCGACTGCCCGGTCGAGGTCACCCTTGATGTGATCGGCGGCAAATGGAAGGGCATGATCGTCTTTCATCTGAGTGAGGGAACGGCGCGGTTCAACGAGATGCGCCGCGCCATGCCGCACGTGACCCAGCGAATGCTGACCGCGCAGCTGCGCGAACTCGAGCGCGACGGCGTCCTCACCCGCACCGTGTATCCGGAGGTCCCGCCCCGAGTCGAGTACGAGCTGACCGACTTCGGCCGCGGTCTCGTCCCGATCATCCTGCTGATGGAGACCTGGGGCGAGCGGTACCGGGAGCAGCTCCGTCAGGCCGGGTAGTCAGCCGGGCTGAGCACTGGGTTCGAATCGCGTCCTGTGCGCGCGGGGTACCGGCGCCACGCGGAATTCGGGATACTGTTCGTTACCCCGCAGACCGGGCGCTTCCACCCATCGGAGGACTGCCGTGGCCACAGCGATGACCGATCCGTCGACAATCCTGATCGCGCAGGGCACCGAAGGCGGTGGCGCTGCCCTCGATCAAGTCGCGGTGATGACCGGCGCGGCCGCGGTGGTCGGCGCGGTGCTGCTGGTGGTGGCCTACCTGCACCGGACACGGCGCATCACCTGGCTGCGGCGCCTGGCCGACTTCAGCGGTCGCGTCATGAACCGCCCCGGCTGGGTGGCGCTGCCGATCGTGATGTTCCTCGCGACCATCCTGACCGCGTTCCTCGGCTTCATCTGGGATGTGAGCCTGCACGTCGGCAAAGGTCGCGACGCCGGACCGCTGGCCAACCCGGCGCACTACTTCATCCTGGTCGGCCTGTTCTTCCTCTTCATGGCCGGCATGCTGGCGATCGTGCTGCCGCTCGACGAGAAGCCGGGCAGTGCCGCGGTGCGCATCACCCGCGACTGGTACGCGCCCGTCGGCGGCATCTTGATCGCGGGTGCCGGTTTGTACGCGCTGATCGGTTTCCCGCTCGACGACATCTGGCATCGGTTGTTCGGCCAGGATGTCACCCTCTGGGGGCCGACCCACCTGATGCTCATCGGCGGTGCGGGCCTGTCGTTGATCGGCGTGCTGCTGCTCGAACTCGAAGGCCGATACAACCGGCCCGATCCCGAACGCATCGACGGGCGGGTCTTGTGGGCGGTTCAGGCGTTCGCTTTCGGCGGTCTGGTGATCGGCCTGTCGGTGTTCCAGGTCGAGTTCGACTTCGGCGTCGAGCAGTTCCGGCTGGTGCTGCAACCGATGCTGATCGTCTTCGCCGCGACGATCGCCCTGATCTCGGCGCGGTTGACGCTCGGCCCACTCAGCACGCTGCTGCTCGTTGCCTTCGCCTTCTGTGTGCGGTATGTCGTCGCGGTCCTCGTCGGGACCGGATTCGAGGCGCCGCGCAACGTGTTTCCGCTGTATCTCGGTGCCGCGATCGTGGTCGAACTGCTCGCCCTCGTGCCGCTGGTTCGCCGCCCGCTCTGGTGGGGCGCGCTCACCGGATTCTGTGTGGCGACGGTGGGTGTCTGGCTCGAATCACTGTGGATCGAGCGGATGTTCGTCAATCCCTGGGTCGCCGGGATGTGGCCGGAGCTGCTCGCCATGGCAGTGCCGGTCGGCGTGGCGGGCGGTGTGATCGGCGCGATGCTCGGCACCGTATTGCGCGGCGAGGCATTGCCCAGGCCCGCGGTGCGGCGTGGAATCGTGGTCGCCGCCGTGGTGATCGCCGCAGCGGCGACTACGAACGGCCTGATCATCCGGGTACCGGAGAGCGCGTCGGCGACCGTCACGCTCACCGATGCTGCTCCCGAACAGGGCGGGCGGATGGTCACCGCCGACATCCGGCTCTCCCCCGAGGATCTGATCGGTTCCGATCCCGAATGGGTGGAGATCCTGTCCTGGCAGGGCGGCACCGGCGACGACAGTCCCGGCCACGGCCTCGTCGTGGACAGACTGCGCCGCATCGCCGACGACCACTTCGTTTCCACCCGGCCGGTGCCCGTGCACGGCACCTGGAAAACGCTGCTGCGCCTGCAGGATGGGCGCATGCAGGCCGCGCTGCCGATCTTCATGCCGCTCGATCCCGGTATCGGCGCCGCGGAGGTGCCCGCACCCGCGAGCTTCACACGGCCGTTCGTCGAGGAGATCACGGTCTTGCAGCGCGAGCGATCCTTCGACCATCCGTCCTGGCTGATCGGCCTGGCGGGCCTGGTGGTGCTGGCGTGCAGCCTGGCTTTGATCGCGGCGATGTCGTGGGGCGCTGCCCGCATCAACGACCGCTATCTGGCGGCGGGCCGCACACAGGACCAGAAGCCAACGGCCCAAACATGATTCGCCAGGACGACGTCGACCTTCTCGCCGACCACTCCCTGCTGTTGGCGATTCCTGCCTTCCTGCCCGCGATCGCGCTGGTCGGTCTGGTGCTGTTCATCGCGATGCGTGACCGGCGCGCGGAGAAACGCGAGAACGCAGAAACAGAAACACCATCCGCGCAGACCGAGGAGCATCCGTGACCCATCGCCTGCTCCGGTACGGGCTACTCACCCTCGCTGTGAGTTCGCTGCTCGTCGGCTGCGCATCCGGCGACCGGTCCGGGGCGAGGACCACCCCGAACGGCGAGCCCGCGGCCCGCACCATCGACATCCGGATCGCGAACGGCACGGTCTCCCCGGCCAATACGCGCACCGAAGCCGAGGTCGGGGAACGTATCGTGTTGCGGGTCGACAGTGACACCACCGACGAACTGCATGTCCACTCCGACCCCGCGCACACCTTTCCCGTGGCCGCGACTTCCGGACAGGAGTTCGGCTTCACCGTGACGGTGCCAGGCCAGGTGGAGATCGAACTGCATCACGCTGGACGGACGGTGACGACGCTGCTGGTCCGGCAGTGAGTGTCCTCGCCCACGGTATCGGCGGTGCCGCGGACCTGCCGATTCCGCTCACCTACGCGCTGGTCGGTGCGGCGTGGGCGCTGACCTTCTCGTTCGCGCTGCTGTTCTTCGCCTGGCGCAGGCCACGATTGGACCCCCGCTCGCCGGGATACGTACTGCCCGCGCCGGTCCGCCAGGTGATCGACGCGCGCGCGACGCGAACGATCATCGCCGTGGTGAGTGTGGCGGTGACCGCCTGCGTGATCGCCATCGCGGTGTTCGGTTCCTCGGACCCGGCCCGCAATCCGGTGCCCGGAGTGCTGTACGTCGGCGTCTGGGTCGGGGTGATGGTGGCGTCCCTGCTGATCGGGCCGGTCTGGAAGGTCGTCTCCCCCGCCAGAGCGATTCATCGATGGGGTTGCCTGCTACTGCGTCGCCCGCCGGAACGCGGACTTCTCCGCTACCGCGAGGAATGGGGGTACCGCCCCGCGGCGCTCGGCCTGTTCTCCTTCGTCTGGCTGGAATTGGCTTGGCGCGCGCCAGGATCGGTGGGATCGGTGCTGACCTGGCTGCTCGGCTATCTGGTCGTGACCTCGATCGGGCTCGTCCTGTTCGGCACCGTCTGGGCAGAACGGGCCGATCCGCTCGAGGTGTACAGCACGCTGCTGGCGCACCTGAGCCCCTACGGGCGCGACCGCGCCGGACGAGCGGTGTTGCGGATGCCACTGAACAATCTCGCGGGCACTTCGGCACTGGCCGGTTCCGTGGCTGTCGCGGCGACGCTGCTCGGATCCACCGCGTTCGACAGTTTCTCCACCTTCCCGCGGTGGCGCGAGCTGGTCGACGATCTGGCGCCGGTCGTCGGCGCGGAGCTGGTGCGCACCGCCGGGCTGCTGGTCTTCATCGGGGTGGTCGGCGGGCTGTTCTCCATCGCCGCGCGTGCCACCGGCGGCCTCTCCCCCGCCGATCGCGCGTTGCTGCCGCGGCAGCTGGCCTGCAGCCTCACTCCGCTCGTCGCCGGCTATCTCATCGCCCATTACCTGACATTTCTGATCGAAAAAGGCCAGGCGACCGTCCTGCTGTTCGCCGACCCGCTCGATCGCGGCTGGAACATCGCCGGCCTCGCCGATCGAGAGGTCGCCTACGTGCTGTCGAGTCATCCGAGCGTGCTCGCCACCTGCACCGTGCTCGCCGTCCTCGTCGGTCACATCCTCGGCGTCGCCGCCGCCCACGACCGCTGCCTCGTCCTGCTCCCGCCACGCCACCGGCTGACCGGCCAGCTCGCGTTGATGCTGACCATGGTCGGTTTCACATTCACGGGCCTGTATCTGCTGTTCGGAGGTTAGCGCTCTGCACCCGGTAGCGACGGATGGGGAGTGGCGCACGTCACAACCCTCTCCTGTCAGTAATTCGCGGGCTGTCTCGTTCAGAGTGCACGCGAACCAGACAGGAGCGAATCATGCAGCATCGCATCGTCGTCCTCGGTGCCGGATACGCCGGCGCCTCCGCCGCCGGTTACCTGGCCCGCCAACTCCACCCCGACGACTTCGAGATCACCGTCGTCAACGCCGAAGCCGATTTCGTCGAACGGTTGCGGTTGCATCAGCTCGCCGCCGGGCGCGAGCTGCGGCATCGACCGCTGGCGGAGGTGTTCGCGGGCACCGGGATCCGGCTGCGGGTGGCACGCGTGGCCGACATCGATCCCGTGCACCGCACCGTCACGGTCGTCGACACCGCGGGCACCGACCGGATCGACTACGACACCCTCCTCTACACCCTCGGCAGCAGCGCCGACCAGTCCGTTCCCGGCGTCGCCGACCACGCCTTCCACGTGGCCGCGCGTCCGTCCGCGGTGCGCTTGCGCGCGCGTCTCGACGCGTTGGCCGAGGGTGGCAACGTCCTGGTCGTCGGCGGCAATCTGACCGCGATCGAGACCGCCACCGAGATCGCCGAAGCGCATCCACGGCTCGAGGTCGCCCTTGCCACCGGTGGCGAGCTGGGTGGCTGGCTCGGTCCGAAGGCTCGCAGGCACCTGCTGCGGGCATTCGACCGGTTCGACATCACCGTCCACGAGCACACCCCGATCGGGCGGGTCGAGCCGTCGACGGCGATCGGTACCGACGGCACCGTGCTCGCCGCCGACGCCACCGTGTGGGCCGCGGGGTTCGCCGTGGCGCCGATCGCCGCCGATGCCGGACTCGCAGTGGAAGCCGGCGGCCGGATCAGGGTCGACCGGCAGATGCGATCGGTGTCGCACCCGGGTGTCTACGTCGCCGGTGACAGCGTCTTCGTCCTCGGCGAGAACGGGCATCCCCTGCCGATGTCCTGCGCGTCCGCGGGGTTCACCGGCATGCAGGCGACCGCCACGATCATCGGTGACCTGACCGGGCGCAAGATCAAGTCGACCGCGTTGTCCTATGTCGGCAACCACGTCAGCCTCGGACGCAAGGACGCCATCTTCCAGCTGGTCGACGGTGACGCCCGCGCGAGGACCGGCGCCCTGCGCGGGCGCCCGGCGGCCCTGGTCAAGTCGGCGATCGTGGCGACCAGCGGCTGGGCCATCAGCCATCCGACCTTCGGAAGGCCCAGTCACCGATTCCGCGCGGCCGGATCCAGAGACCGTTCGACCGAGGTCGTCGCAGGCTAAGTTCGTGCTCATGGACACTGCCACCGTGGCGCGTTTCGAGGCCAGCCGGAATCGGCTGGCCTCACTCGCCTATCGTCTCCTCGGCTCGGCCGCCGACGCCGAGGACACGGTGCAGGATGCGTTCCTGCGGTGGCAGGCCGCCGACCGGGAGTATGTCGAGGTGCCCGAGGCCTGGCTGACCAAGATCGTCACGAACCTGGCGATCGATAGGCTCCGTTCGGCGGCGGTGCGCCGCGAACGGGCGGTCGGCGCCTGGATGCCCGAGCCGTTGCTCGACGGCGATCCGATGCTCGGCCCGGCCGACACGGTCGAGCAACGGGAGTCGGTGACGCTGGCGGTACTGACCCTGATGGAGCGGCTGACGCCGGTGGAACGCGCCGTCTACGTGCTGCGCGAAGCCTTCGCCTACAGCCATGCCGAGATCGCCGGCGTGCTCGGCATCACCGAATCCGCGAGTCAGCAACACGGCCATCGGGCCCGGCGCCGAATCACCGCCGCGCGCAACGGAAACGACATCGATCGTGCCGCCGCGCACCGTATCGTGGCGGCGTTCGTCGACGCCGCCGCCTCCGGCCGGACCGAACGCCTGGTCGCGCTGCTCACCGACGACGCGACCGGCGTCTCCGACGGCGCCGGGCTGGCCGGAAGACTGATCCGGTACACGAGCCCGGAACGGATCGCCGTCGCGATCCGCGCCGGCTTCAAGCCCTCCGAGGCCAAACGGAGACTGGCCGGCGGCTCACCGTCGATTCACGCCGCCGTGGTCAACGGCTGCCCCGCCGTGCTCGCCACGCTCGACGACCAGGTTCTCGGTGTGGTGGTCCTGGAGGTCAGGGACGGCAAGGTCGCAGGCACCCGCGGCATCGCCAACCGAGAACGACTGCAGCGCCTCACCCTGGAATGGCAACGCCAGGACCACGGTGCCCCACTGATCGAATCCTGGTAGTCCGTGGTCAGGATTCAGCGCGGGGCTCGAGGATGACGACCGGGATCTCGCGCTCTGTCCACGACTGGTAGGTCGCGAAATCGGCGTAGAGGTCGACAAGCAAGGGCCACAACTCCGCTCGCCGCGCGACATCGGCCACCACGGCACGAACGGCCCGGCGCTCGGAACCGATCTGGATGTGCGTGTCGGGATGCACGCACAGATTGCGATACCACTGTGGATGTTTCGGCAGCCCACCCTGCGAGGCGACCACGACGATGTCCTCGCCGTGCACCAGGTAGAGCAGCGGAACGATGTACTGCCGGTTCGTGGTGCGCCCGCGATGTTCGAGCAGCAATGTCGGCACCGGTTTCCGGAAACCGGCGCCGATGCGCCACGTGCCGCCGATGCGGCCACCGGTGCGCCGGTACACCGCGACCTGCGCGCGACCGACGAGCTTGAACAGCTTCGGCAGCAGCGGCGAGTCGAGCTGGCGAGGACGGGGCGGATGGGACATGCGCTTCTCCTGCAAGGGGTTTCGGTCAGCTCAGCGCGACGCCGAGTTCGGTGGCGAAGGTCTTGATCATGTGCTGCACGCCGATCTCGTTGCGGCCGATGATCATATGGTCGTGCTGGCCGTGCCGGACACCTTCGCCACACTGGGGCAGCATGGCGAAGTCCTCGTCGCGGACCGCGGCGTGCACCTGCGCGTAGATGCTGTCGTAGACAGCGCGCTGCTCGTCGGAGGTGGCCGGGATCTTGGCCATCCAGCTGTGCCGGACGGTGCAGCGGGTCGGCGCGCCCGCGGGCAGCATATCCAGGATCTCCACGCCGACGGGACTGTTGGCGAGCACCAGGTTCGGATAGATCCAGTAGATGACGCCCATGTTCATCAGCGGGTCCCACGAGCCGGTCGGATCCGAGTCGAGCGCGGTGATCCAGTTGAACGGGAATCCCATCCGATGGTGACGACCGAAGGCGTCATGGGTGGAGGTGTTGGCCACCGTGTTCTGCCCGATCACGCTCTGGCCGTGGACGAACGGGAAGTGGTAGCTCTCGGCGAAGGCCTCGAGCGCGCCTTTCCAGCTGACCTCGGAGGTGAATTCGCGCTCGTCGTGATAGCCGTAGGAGGCGTAATCCAGTTGCGCCAGTTCAGGTCCCATTTCGCCGAGGTGCGCATCGATGTCGATGGTGCCGTCGGCGGAGAGCACCGCCCAGATGAAGCCGTGGCGTTCCTGGCTCGGCAGTTCGACCAGACCGTAGTCGCCGCGATCCATCCCGGTGAAGCCCTCTGCGCCGGGGACGCCGGCCAGTTCGCCGGTATTGCGGTAGGTCCACGCGTGATACGGGCAGGTGAAGCGGGTGGCGTTGCCGGAACCGCAGGCCGGTTGCGCGCCGCGGTGGCGGCAGTAGTTCAGCAGCACGTGCGCGGTGCCGTCGCGGTCACGGGTCACCAGCAGCGAGTCGCCGAGCACGGTGCGCACCACGTAGTCGTTGGGATCGGGGATGCGCGCCGAGGGCACGATCATCAGCGGGGTGCGGCGCAGGATCTGCGATTCCTCGACCTCGGTGATCTTCGGGTCGCGGTAGTAGTGCAGCGGCACGCGCAGCGGGGTGGGCGCCATGTCGGTGGTGCGGTCGAGTACCAGGCGCAGGGCGCGACGGGTCAGGTCTTCGGTCAGCCCGGCGGCACCGGGCTCGATCTGGGCGGTCATGACAATGACCATACATATTGGCGTATATGTATGGTCTACTTTTCGGGTGAACGGTTTCCCCGCTAGGGTCGGCGAGAACGCCACGACCGGAGGGCATGCGATGCGCACACACGGCTGGTCGGGCACCACGCCGGCCGACGACACCGAAGCCGTCGAGCGCATCATCGCCGCCGCCCGCACCGCCATCGAGCGCAGCGGCGCCGACTTCACCATGGCCGAGATCGCCCGGGACCTCGGTGTCACCCGCCAAACGGTGTACCGCTACTTCGCCAACGCCGACGCGTTGCTGACGGCGACAGCCCTCACCGAGACCGGCCGCTTCCTCGATGTCCTCGCCGCCCACCTCGACCACCTGACCGACCCGGCCGAAGCCGTGGTCGAAGGCATCGCCTACACCCTCGAAAGCCTCACCGCGGACAAGTATCTCGGCCTGCTCTTGACCCCCGGCCGCGCCGGCGCCTCCTCCCCCGGCATCACCTCCGACACCGCATTGGCCTTCGGCCGCTCGATCCTCGAACGCTTCGCTGTCGACTGGGCAGCCGCGGGGATCGACGACCGCCGTCTCGACGAACTCGTCGAACACATGCTGCGCATCGTGCAGTCCTTCGTCCTCGACCCGGGACGCCCACCCCGCCATGGCGCCGACCTCCGCACCTACCTCACCACGTGGGTCGCACCGGCACTACGAACCTGAGGCCTTCTCTCGCTGGCTGTCGTGTTTGGCGACGGTCAGTGTGCAGGCACCGTCCTCGCAGGTGCGTTGCAGTCGGCTGGATCGCGGCTGGAACATCGAGCTGCGGTGGCCGAGGCATCGCGCCTCGGCAATGCCGGCGCGAGCAGGGCTTCCGCATCCGCCGATTCGGTGATACTTTGACACCAGGCATGAAGTTACCGGCCAGTAACATGACTCTTGTTGCTGGTCACCGACTTATCGGGGGGCTGCACAATGACCACTGCCACGATCACACTCGGGATCATCGGCATCACCATCACTCTGCTCTGCTGGGGGTTGCTCTTCACCGGGATCACCCGGATGATTCGCGTCTTCCGCACGGGCAGGCCCGACCGGTCACGGCTTCGCCCGTTCCTGCCGCGAGCGAGGACCGTCGTCGTCGAGGTCGTCGCGCACACGCGGATGAACAAGTTCCGGACCGTCGGCTGGGCGCACTGGCTGGTGATGGTCGGGTTCCTGCTCGGGATGGTCTTCTACTTCGAGTCCTACGGCCAGACCTTCGATCCCGAGTTCGGCTGGCCGATCATCGGCGATACCTTCGGCTACCACCTGCTGGAGGAAGTCCTCAGCCTCGCCACCATCATCGGAATCGTGGCGCTGATCGTCATCCGACAGCTGAATCACCCGCGGCGACCCGAGCGGCTGTCCCGATTCGGTGGGTCGAATTTCCTTGCCGCATATCTCATCGAGACGATCGTGCTCATCCACGGTCTCGGTGATGTCCTGGTCAAAGCGGGCAAGATCGCCACCTACGGCGGCGGGCACGTCTCGACCGACCTGTTCACCATGCAGGTCGCCCGAGTGCTACCGGCCAGCCCGCTGATGATCTCGATCTTCGCGTTCGTCAAGATGCTCGCCGGTGCCGCATTCCTGTATCTCATCGGCCGCAAACTCACCTGGGGCGTTGCGTGGCACCGGCTTTCGGCCTTCTTCAACATCTACTTCAAGCGCGAGGACGACGGCGGCGTCGCGCTCGGGGCGGTCAAGCCGATGATGTCCAACGGCGCGGTCCTGCTGATGGAGGATGCCGACCCCGACACGGACACGTTCGGTGTCGGCAAGGTCGAAGACTTCACCTGGAAGGGCTTGCTCGACTTCACCACCTGCACCGAGTGCGGTCGCTGCCAGAGCCAGTGCCCGGCGTGGAACACCGGAAAACCGTTGTCGCCCAAGCTGCTGATCATGTCGCTGCGCGACCACACGTATGCCAAAGCGCCCTATCTGCTGGCCGGTGGCGACAGGGACCAGCTGTCCGAAACGGACCGGGGAGAAGGCGAGCGTCCGTTGATCGGTGGCGAGGACGTGCACGGCGTCATCGACCCCGAGGTGTTGTGGTCGTGCACCACCTGTGGTGCCTGCGTCGAGCAGT
>NZ_JBHXAY010000033.1:0-58035 GCF_042728775.1 Nocardia sp. NPDC060259 | reverse complement strand
CCACCTACCGCGCCCCGGCCCCCACTCGATCGGGGCCGGGGACGCTTAACCCCAGCGTCGGACCGGTGACCGCTTTCGGCGCGGACCGCATGCCGACCAGCAGGGCGAGCCCGACGCCCGCCGCGATCCCGAAGATGCCGGCGACCCCGAAACCGGCTCGCGCACCGCCGATCTCGATCATCGATCCGCCCAGCACACTGCCGAAGGCGCCGCCCAGCGTCATCGCAGCGCCATGCCAGCCGATCGCCTCCCCACGACCGCCCTCGGGAACGATCCGGCTCAGCTGATCGATCGCCGCGGTGAGCGCAGGGGCGCACAGCAATCCGGCGACGAATCCGGTGATGCCGAGCGTCAGCGGCCCGACGGCGATCGCCATCGGCACCGTCACCACGCCGAGCGCGATCAGCAACACATCGGCCGGAATCGGCCGCCGCAGCGCACCGTAGAGCAGACCGCCGAGCAGCGAGCCCAGCCCCCACACCGCCAGGATCACGCCGAGCCAGCGGTCGGCGCCGAAACCGCGCACCGCCGAGAGGAAGGTGAGTTCGGAGGCCGACACCACGCAGACCGCCGCCGCCGCAATGCCACACAGGGCGACGAAATCGACACGGAACCAGGCGCGCCGGGCCACCAGTCCGGCGCCGTCCGCGGATTCCTCGGAGCGCAGCTTGGGGTTCCACACCCACAGCAGGATCCCGGCGAGCACCATGCACATCTGATTGCCGAGCAGCGCCGCCGTCGTCGACCAGTGCAGCGCCGCCGCCACCCCGAGCACCGGCCCGACCATGAACGCCGCCTCGACCGAGACCGCCTCCAACGCGAGCGCGGGCTGGCGCTGCTGTTCCGTCGTCGCGGCGATGATCGCCAGCCGCACCACACTGAACACCGGGATGTCGTACAGCCCCGAGATCCCCGCGAGCACCAGCAGCGGCAGATACCCGACGAACGGCGCCACCGACCAGCACACGGCCCCGAGCACGATCGCGGGCGCGATGGTCGCCCGCAACCCGAACCGATCCACCAGCCGACCGCGCCACGGCCCACTCGCCGCGACGCAGACGGTCACCACCATCGCGAGCGTCCCCGCCTGCAGGAACGACCCGTGCAACGTCTCCACTACATGCACCGCGAGCAGCACCGCCCCGGCGAAGTGCGGAATCCGCACCAACGCCCCGAGCAACACGATATTGCGCACCGCCCCGATCGCCAGCACATCTCGATAGGCCCGCATCGTCGAAGCGTGACAGCCCACCGACCTGCACCGCCACCGAATTATTCCGCACGCCGCTACCGCGCCAGGGTCCGCACCAGCCGCCTGGCAACCGTCAGATTCGCCAGGGATCGATCAGCGGAGCGTCCTCATCCACAGTCTTCACGGAACCGCAGGAACGCCGGGTATCCGTTCAGCTATCAAGACGTCACCCGACAACGAGTCGCTCGCCGCCGAAGTCTGCGACGACTTCGAGGCGACCACCCAGTGCTTCGATATAGGCGGCCAATGTTCGCAGTTCGCTGACGGTTACATCGGCTCGTTCGATAGCCGACACCCGCTCCTGACGGACGTGCATCTTGGCCGCGACTTCCGCTTGCGTCAACTTCAGCCGCTTGCGCATCTCGGCCAACCGCATCGCGCGGCTGACCGCCACCAGATGTTCAGCACCGGACTCGACCTCCGCCCGCTCAGTGTCGTCAGGAAAGAACTCCTCCAGGAAGCCATTCCGGTCGTAGGAGTGCGTGCTACTCATGCTCCGTACCTCTCTTTCAGGTAGATCGCATATCGAGCCTCGGCTTCAGGGATAGCTGTCCGGTACCAATCCACCCAGTTACCTGCCTTGTCGCCCGCGACCAGCAATACGACATTGCGGCGAGGGTCGAAGATGAACAGGAGCCTGATCTCGCTGTTCCCCGATGATCCCGGCCGCAGTTCCTTCAGGTTATGCAGACGAGAAGTCTTCACTCGATCCACCAACGGACGCCCCAGCGATGGGCCCTCATCGAGCAGCGCCGTCACAGCCTGACCGATGAGTATTGCGGTAGCCCTGTCGGTTTGCCTCATCTGGTGGAGCCAATTTCGTACTTCATCGACCATCTCCAGTCGAAAGCTCATCGGAAGATGGTGCCACAACAGTACACTTACATACTAACAATGTCCAGTATGTCCGGCTGAGGTGAGCCGGTACAGGAACGACGAAGGCCCGCTTCCCAGTGGGAAACGGGCCTTCGTGCAACGATCTCGATGGATCGAGGAGGGACCTTACTTGGCCTTCTCCAGGACCTCGACCAGACGCCAGCGCTTGGTGGCCGACAGCGGACGGGTCTCCATCAGCTGAACGCGGTCGCCGACGCCGGCGATCTCGTTCTCGTCATGCGCCTTCACCTTGGAGGTGGTGCGAATGATCTTGCCGTAGAGCTTGTGCCGGTGACGGTCTTCCAGCTCGACGACGATCGTCTTGTTCATCTTGTCCGAGACGACGTAGCCGCTGCGTACCTTGCGGCTGTTGCGCTCTTCCTGGTTCTCGCTCATGCCGCATCTCCCTTGCCAGCGGGTGCCGTGGCCAGGCCGAGCTCGCGCTCACGCATGACCGTGTAGATGCGCGCGATCTCGTGGCGGACGACGCGCAGACGACGGTTGTTGTCGAGCTGACCCGTCGCCATCTGGAAGCGCAGGTTGAAGAGCTCTTCCTTGCTCTCGCGCAGTTTGGCCACGAGCTCTTCTTCGTTGAGCTCGCGGAGCTCTGCGGCCGGTGTTCCGGTAGCCATCAGAACTGCTCCTCCCTGGTCACGATCCTGCACTTCATCGGGAGCTTGTGCATCGCGCGACGCAGGGCCTCGCGAGCGATCTCCTCATTCGGGTAAGACATCTCGAACATGACCCGACCGGGCTTCACGTTCGCGACCCACCACTCCGGCGAACCCTTACCGGAACCCATGCGGGTCTCGGCAGGCTTCTTGGTGAGCGGGCGGTCGGGGTAGATGTTGATCCAGATCTTGCCGCCACGCTTGATGTGGCGGGTCATCGCGATACGCGCCGACTCGATCTGACGGTTGGTGACGTAGGCGGGCTCGAGAGCCTGGATGCCGTACTCACCGAACGCCACCGCGGTGCCGCCCTTGGACATGCCGGAGCGACTCGGGTGGTGCTGCTTGCGGTGCTTGACCCTACGGGGCATCAGCATGCGTCAGCCCTCCTGACTCTCTGCCGGAGCCTCCGCCACTGCAGTGGCGGCACGCCCGACCTCGGTGCTGGTCGCGGTGGTGCCGGTGGCGCCGGACCGACGAGGGCGGCTCGGACGCTCGCGACGCGGGCGCTCCGGAGCAGCAGCGGCAGCGGTCAGCTCACGACGACCACCGACGATGTCACCCTTGTAGATCCAGACCTTCACGCCGATGCGACCGAAGGTGGTCTTGGCCTCGTAGAGGCCGTAGTCGATGTCCGCGCGCAGCGTGTGCAGCGGGACGCGACCCTCACGGTAGAACTCCGAGCGCGACATTTCGGCGCCACCGAGGCGGCCCGAGCACTGCACGCGGATGCCCTTGACGTTCGGCGAACGCATGGCCGACTGGATGGCCTTACGCATCGCGCGACGGAACGCCACACGGTTGGACAGCTGCTCGGCCACACCCTGAGCAACCAGCTGCGCATCCGACTCGGGGTTCTTGACCTCGAGGATGTTCAGCTGAACCTGCTTCTTGGTGAGCTTCTCCAGCTCGGCGCGGATGCGGTCGGCCTCCGCGCCACGGCGACCGATCACGATGCCGGGACGCGCGGTGTGGATATCCACACGGACGCGATCACGGGTGCGCTCGATCTCGACCTTCGAGATGCCTGCCCGCTCCATGCCGGTGGCGAGGAGCTTGCGGATCTGAACGTCTTCCTTCACGTATTCCGCGTACTGCTTGTCCGCGTACCAACGCGACTTCCAGTCGGTGGTGATACCGAGGCGGAAGCCATGGGGGTTGATTTTCTGTCCCATTTACTTTGCCCCTCCCTTCCGGCGGCTACGAGTGGCGCCGGCGGTGGGCACGCTCTCGACCTCGATGGTGATGTGGCTCGTGCGCTTGCGAATCCGGAACGCGCGGCCCTGGGCCCGCGGCTGGAAACGCTTCATGGTGGCACCCTCGTCGACGAAAGCCGTCGAGATGACCAGGGTGGCCGGGTTGAGGCCGAGATTGTTCTCGGCGTTCGCCGCGGCGCTGGCCACGACCTTGGCAACCGGCTCGCTCGCGGCCTGCGGCGCGAACTTCAGGATCGCCAGGGCGTCCTCGACACGCTTGCCGCGGACCAGGTCCACGACGCGACGCGCCTTCATCGGGGTGACCCGCACGTGCTTAGCGGTAGCGCGGGCAGTCGGGTTCTGAACCGTTTCGGTGTTGGTTTCAGTCATCGCCGCTTGCTCTTCCGGTCGTCCTTGACGTGGCTCTTGAACGTCCTGGTCGGCGCGAACTCACCGAGCTTGTGGCCGACCATGTTGTCCGACACGAACACCGGGACATGCTTGCGACCGTCGTGGACGGCGAAAGTGTGGCCGATGAAATCGGGGATGATGGTCGAGCGACGCGACCAGGTCTTGATGACCTGCTTCGTGCCCTTTTCGTTCTGCACGTCCACCTTCGCGAGGAGGTGGTCGTCGACGAACGGGCCCTTCTTGAGGCTGCGTGGCATTTCTTACCTCCTCCTTAGCGCTTCTTGCCGGTCTTGCGGCGGCGAACGATGAGCTTGTCGCTCGGGCGGTTGGGCTTGCGGGTGCGGCCCTCAGGCTGACCCCACGGGGAGACCGGGTGGCGACCACCGGAGGTCTTACCCTCACCACCACCGTGCGGGTGGTCGACCGGGTTCATGACGACACCACGGACGGTAGGACGACGGCCCTTCCAGCGCATACGGCCGGCCTTGCCCCAGTTGATGTTCGACTGCTCGGCGTTGCCGACCTCGCCGACGGTGGCGCGGCAGCGCACGTCGACACGGCGGATTTCACCGGAGGGCATACGCAGGGTCGCGTACGGCCCTTCCTTGCCCAGCAGCTGAATGCTCATGCCTGCGGCACGGGCCATCTTGGCGCCGCCGCCCGGACGCAGCTCCACGTTGTGGATCGTGGTACCGGTCGGGATGTTGCGCAGCGGCAGGTTGTTGCCCGGCTTGATGTCGGCCGTGGGGCCGGACTCGATCGGGCTGCCCTGCTGGATGCCCTTCGGCGCGATGATGTAGCGCTTCTCGCCGTCGGCGAAGTGCAGCAGAGCGATGTTGGCGGTGCGGTTGGGGTCGTACTCGATGTGAGCGACCTTGGCCGGGATGCCGTCCTTGTCCAGGCGACGGAAGTCGATGACACGGTAGGCACGCTTGTGACCGCCACCGCGGTGACGCGTGGTGATGCGACCGTGCGCGTTACGACCACCGGACTTGGTGAGCGGGCGCAGCAGCGACTTCTCCGGCGTCGACCGGGTGATCTCGGCGAAGTCCGAGACGCTGGAGCCACGACGGCCCGGCGTTGTCGGCTTGTACTTACGGATTGCCATGAGTTCTTCTCTACTTTCTGGATGACCAGCCGCTTACGCGACCGGGCCTCCGAAGATCTCGATGGGCTTGCTGTCGGCCGAGATGGTCACGAGCGCGCGCTTGGTGTCCTTGCGCTTGCCGTAACCGAAGCGGGTCCGCTTGCGCTTGCCCTGACGGTTGGCGGTGTTGACGCTGGTGACCTTGACGCCGAAAACCTTCTCGACGGCGATCTTGATCTGCGTCTTGTTCGAATCCGGGTGCACCAGGAAGGTGTAGGTGCCTTCCTCGATCAGTCCGTAGGACTTCTCCGAGATGACCGGTGCGAGCAGGATGTCGCGGGGGTCGGCGATGGTGCTCACTTGCTCTCCTCCTGGGCCGCCTCGGCGGGACCGTGAACGAACGCGTTCAGGGCCTCGACGCTGAACACCAGTTCGTCGCTGTTGAGGACGTCGTAGGTGTTGAGCTGATCCGGGGCGATCGGCAGCACGTTCTGCAGGTTCGCCACGCTCTTCCACGCGGCGACGTCCTCGCGACCGACGACGACCAGGAACTTCTTGCGGTCCGACAGCTCGGACAGGAAGCTCTTGGCGGCCTTGGTCGACGGGGTCTGACCCGCGACCAGCTCGGTGATCACGTGGATGCGCTCGTTGCGGGCCCGGTCGGACAGGGCGCCACGCAGGGCGGCGGCCTTCATCTTCTTGGGGGTCCGCTGGCTGTAGTCACGCGGCTGCGGGCCGTGGACGGTGCCACCGCCGGCGAACTGCGGCGCACGGGTCGAACCCTGGCGGGCGCGGCCGGTGCCCTTCTGGCGGTACGGCTTCTTGCCACCACCGGAGACCTGACCACGAGTCTTCGTGGCGTGGGTGCCCTGGCGAGCGGCGGCCAGCTGCGCGATGACGACCTGGTGCATCAGCGCGACGTTGGCGGTCACGTCGAAGATCTCCGCGGGGAGTTCGACGGTGCCTTCGGTCTTGCCGCCTGCGGCCTTAACGGTCAGCGTCAGGTTGGCCTTCTTGTCGAGGCTGGTCATGCGTGCGCACCACCCTTCACGGCGCTCTTGACGATCACGACGTTGCCCTTGCGGCCAGGGATGGCACCCTTGACCAGGAGCAGGCCGTTCTCGGCGTCGACCTTGTGAACCGAGAGGTTCTGCGTGGTGACGCGGTCGTTACCCATACGGCCCGACATGCGCATGCCCTTGAACACGCGGCCGGGAGTGGCGCAGCCACCGATGGAGCCCGGGCGACGGTGCACAGCCTGCGCACCGTGCGAGGCGCCCTGGCCCTTGAAGCCGTGACGCTTCATGGTGCCTGCGAAGCCCTTGCCCTTGCTGATACCGGTCACGTCGACGTAGGTGCCCTCTTCGAAGACGTCGGCGGAGAGCTCCTGGCCGACCTCGAAGGTGGAGGCATCCGCGACGCGGATCTCGGTGACGTGGCGGCGCGGGGTGACACCGGCCTTGGCGAACTGGCCGGAAGTCGGCTTGTTCACCTTGCGCGGGTCGATGGCGCCGAAAGCGATCTGCACGGCCGAGTAGCCGTCGCGCTCCACGGTGCGGATCTGGGTGACCACGTTCGGGCCCGCCTTGATGACGGTGACCGGGACGACGCGGTTCTTCTCGTCGAAGACCTGGGTCATGCCGAGCTTGGTGCCCAGGATGCCGGCTGCGGGCCGGTTCTTGTTGTCAGTCATATCTCGAGTCCCCGTCACTGAATGTTGACGTCGACGCTGGCCGGCAGGTCGATGCGCATAAGCGCGTCGACCGTCTTCGGCGTCGGGTCGAGGATGTCGATGAGGCGCTTGTGCGTACGCATCTCGAAGTGTTCGCGCGAGTCCTTGTACTTGTGCGGCGAACGGATGACGCAGTACACGTTCTTCTCGGTGGGCAACGGCACAGGCCCGACCACACGGGCGCCAGTGCGGGTCACCGTCTCCACGATCTTGCGCGCAGACGCGTCGATCGCCTCGTGGTCATAGGCCTTGAGCCTGATGCGGATCTTTTGTCCCGCCACGCTAAGTGTCCTTTTCTCCGCTTTCCTTCGTGGTCACAGGAGCTGGCTCCTGCACCACCCTCATTTGCACAGCCCGAACACACGAAAGACGCCAGAACGCCACCGGGCACCGCCCAGTCCTCGCCGCTGTTCATCTGTCATGGTTCTCCGGTCCACGCGGTCGGGCGTGTCGCCCATTCGCTCATTCTCCGGCCCTGGTCACTTACTCACCACTGGCCGGGAACGTGGTCCCGAACGTATCCACACCGCCGAAGCGGCGGGATACAAACTACTGCTCGCCTCGCTCCACCTCGCCCGCTCCGAAGAGAAGACAATCCTGCGCAAGGCAACCCGAACAGTATGCACCATGCCGACGACGCTCTTCAAATCGGGGGTCATGAGGTATCGATCACGCCCCTATAGGGGCATCTACCTGGACCGCCTCGCCGGCTGGGCTGTGCCGGACCATGGTAGCTGGCGCGACGCTCGCCCTGGTCGGCGGAGGGTTACGCGCTATCTTACTTTTGAGTAAGATAAGGGAATGACACAGGAAACCGCCACGTACCGCGGCTGGAAGAAACTGCCCGACAACCGCATCGGGCACGCGCTGTTCTCGCTCGGCATGGTCGCGCGGGTCCCCTACTTCGGCACGGTGCTGCCGCAGGTGGTGCGGCTCGAGCCCGGCATCTGCGAGGTGACCTCGCCGAAGTGGTTCGGCATCCACAACCATCTGGGCACCTTCCACGCGATCGCGGCCTGCAATCTGGCCGAGGTCGCGATGGGCATGCTCAGCGAGGCCACCGTCCCCACCACCCACCGCTGGATTCCCAAGGCGATGAATGTGCAGTACCTGGCCAAGGCCGAGTCCGGGCTGCGCGCGGTGGCGAAACTGGACGAGATCCCCGACTTCGCGGCGATCACCGAGGGCGTGAACCTGATCGTGCCGGTGTCGATCTACGACAAGGACGGCATCGAGGTCGTCCACGCCGACATCACCACCTGGGTCACGCCGCGCTGACCTGACCTCGCCGGAGACGTCACGCCTCCGGTTGGTTGCGCGCGGGTGCGGGCAGCGGATTGAATGCGGGCGTGAGCGTCGCGCGGGAATTCGATATCTGTGTGGTCGGGTTGGGGCCGACCGGACGGGGGTTGGCGCATCGCGCTGCGGTGGCGGGGTTGCGGGTGGCCGCGGTGGATCCGCGGCCGGAGCGGCTGTTCCCGCCGACGTTCTCGTGCTGGGTGGACGAGCTGCCCGCGTGGTTGCCGGAGAGTGCGATCGCGCAGCGGATCGCGGCGCCGACGGTGTGGACGAAGACCGAGCATCGGATCGAGCGGCCGTACTGCGTGCTGTCCAAGTCGGGGCTGCACGCGGCGCTGGCGCTCGACGACGCGACGGTGTTCGCCGATCGGGCGGTTCGGGTCGAGCAGCACGAGGTGGAGCTCGCGGACGGGACGGTGATCCCGGCGGCGACGGTGTTCGATACGCGGGGTCTGCCGACGCTGGGCAAGCGCAGGGCGGCGTCGGCGCACGGGATCTTCGTCGACGCGGAGACCGCGGCGCCGATGGTCGCCGACGGTGAGGGCCTGCTGCTGGACTGGCGGCCGGAGAACGGCGCTGGGCCGGACGAGCCGCCGTCGTTCCTGTACGCGGTGCCGCTCGGCGACGGGACGGTGATCTTCGAGGAGACCAGCCTCGGCCTGCGCGGCGGAATGCCGCAGCACGAGCTACGCAAGCGGACGCTGAGCAGGCTCGCGGCGCACGGCATCCGGCTCACCGGGGACGAGCCGCACGAGGCCGCGCACTACCCCCTCGACCAGCCGCCGCCGAAGAAGGGCACCGCGGTGGCGGTCCCGTTCGGGTCACGTGGCGGGATGATGCACCCGTGCACCGGCTACTCCGTGGCCGACTCGCTCGCCCTGATCGACACCGCTGTCAGCGCGGTGCGGCAGGGCCGTGATCCGATCGCTGCGCTGTGGCCGTGGCAGGCGCGCGCGGTGTACTGGATGCGGATGCGCGGGCTGTGGGGTCTGGGCAGACTCACCACCGATCAGTCGATCGCGATGTTCGAGGCGTTCTTCACCGAGTCCGAACGCGGTCAGCGGGCGCTGCTGTCGGCGCACGACGACTACACCGCACTCGGCGCCGTCCTGTTCAACACGGTCGCCCACACCTGGCCGTTCCGCTGGCGCTACGACCTCGTCGGCTGGACCAACCGCGATCGCTGGCTCGACTACCCGTTCGCGCCCGCGGACGCGGAACGGCACGTGGGCTGACCCACGTGCCGTTCGAGGCCGGACGAACCTACGACGACTCGGCCGCCTTCTTGTAGCCTGCGATCGCCGGGTAGGCGAAGACCACCACCATCCCAACCGTCCACGCCACCGTCTTCAGCAGCGGTTCGGCGACCGGACCACCGTAGGACAGGCCCTTCATCGCGTCGATCGCGCAGCTCATCGGCTGGTTGGCGACCACGTCCTGCAACCAGGTCGGGTACGCGAAGACCGGGACGAATCCGGAGTTGAAGAACATCAGCAGCGTATTGAGGATGCCGATCAGGCTGACCAGCATCACGCCCTCGGTGATGGTCGCCAACGCCGTCACCATGACGGCGAAGCCGAGACCGAACAGCACCGGGATGCAGATCAGCGCGATGTTCGCCAGCGGGTCCTCCATGAAAAGGAACCCGAGCGGCACCGCGACCAGCAGCACGATGACCGTGGTGGTCAGGATGCGCAGCGCTTCGGCCAGCAGCCGGCCGGTGAGCAGCGACGCCCGGTTCAGCGGCATCGTGTAGAAGCGGCTGAGCAGTCCGCTGGCCTTGTCGCGTTTGAAGCCGAGCGCACTGACCACCGCGCCGGTCATCGCGGCGATCAGGGTGAGCAGCGCGGCCTGGCCGTAGATGCTCGGCATGCCGGTGGCATCGGTGATCGAGTCACCGAGCACGACCTGGAACATCAGCAGGGTCACCGCGGGATACACGATGGTCTGGATGGTGGTCGACGGGTCGCGCAGCCACACCATGAGCAGCCGTTTGCACTGGAGCAGGCTGTGGACGAACCACACCGACACCGAGGTCACCGGCTTGGCGTCGACCACGGGTAGCTCGGCCGCGGTCTTGGCCGCGGCCGTCGGCAGGTCGATCCGCTCGGTCGTATCCACTGTCGTCATGATCGCCTCACACTCGCCCACACCGCCAGTGGGAGGAAGAAAATGCTGACCCCGCCGAGCCACACCAGCGACACCAACACGCCGTCCCAGCTGGCGCCGCCTGCGGCCATATCGCTCAGTGTCTGGGAGAACTGCGAGATCGGCTGGTTGCGGGCGAACCCACGAATCCAGGACGGGAAACTCTGCTCCGGCACGAAGCCGGTGGAGAGCATGCCGAAGATCAGGATCGGCAGCGTGAGCGCCTGGCTCAACG
Source organism: Nocardia sp. NPDC060259 (assembly GCF_042728775.1). Classification (NCBI taxonomy): domain Bacteria; kingdom Bacillati; phylum Actinomycetota; class Actinomycetes; order Mycobacteriales; family Nocardiaceae; genus Nocardia; species Nocardia sp. NPDC060259. The sequence continues at coordinate 47,128 of NZ_JBHXAY010000033.1, read as the reverse complement.
CCTCCGGGTTCTTGGTGAGGCTGCCCAGCGCGTCGGCGCCGAAGGTGAGCACCAGCCCGACCAGCAGCGCGAAGCCACAGAACAGCATGGCCTGGCCGAACCCGGCGTCGAAGCGGAAGCCGATCAGGTAGCCGTAGCCGATGGTCGCGACCAGCGAGACCACCGAGCGGACCAGACCCGCGCTGATGCGCGACGCCAGCGGCACGATGGTGCCGATCGGCATCGTCTGCAGCCGGGTGCTCAAGCCGGTGAGCGCTTCGAACGCGGCCAGCTGGGCGTTCGACATCATCGTCATCGCCATCGTCTGCAGCACGACGATCGGCATCACGTACTGGGCGTAGTCGATGCCCTGGAACTTCATCACGTACCGCAGCGGCAGGTAGAAGCCCAGCGTCACCACCAGCGGGAAGATCACCGCGACGATCAGTTCGCCCTTGGTGACCATGGTCCACACGACGCGGCCGGTCAGCGCACGCCACTGGGCGAAGCTGCTCGGGTGCGCCGCGGGGACCGTGGCGAACAGCTCGTCCGCCCGGAGGGTCGGCACGCTCACTGGTGCCCGCCCGAATGCCCGGTGATCGAGAGGAACACGTCGTCGAGCGACGGCCTGCGCAGCGCGATGTCGGCCAGGTCGATGCCCGCGTTGTCGAGCCTGCGCAGTGCCTCGGCCAGGGTGGCCGCGCCTTCGGGGGCCGGGATGGAGAGCTTGTCGGCGCCGTCGACCTCGGCGGCGACGGCGGCCGGGACCAGGTCGCCGAGGGCCTGCACGGTCGCCCGGATCCGGCTGACGTCGAGCGGCACGATCTCGCAGAAGCTGCCGCCGGTGCGCGCCTTGAGCTCGTCGGCGGTGCCTTCGGCGATGACGGTGCCCTTGTCGATGACGATGATGTTGTCGCTGAGCACGTCGGCCTCTTCGAGGTATTGCGTGGTCAGCAGCACCGTGATGCCCTGGTTCTTGAGCGCGGTGACCAGGTCCCACACGCCCTGACGGCTACGCGGGTCCAGACCGGTGGTCGGCTCGTCGAGGAACACGACCTCGGGCCGCACGACCAGCCCGCAGGCGATGTCGACGCGGCGGCGCATACCACCGGAGTAGTTGCGCACGGCCCGCTTGCCCGCACTGACCAGGTCGAACTCCTCGAGCAGGGTGTCTGCGCGTTTGCGGGCGGCCGATTTGGCCAGGCCCATCAGCCTGCCGAACAGCTCGAGGTTCTCCCGGCCGGAGAGGTTCTCGTCGAGGGCGGCGTACTGGCCGGTCATCATGATCGACCGGCGGACGGCCGCGCTGTCGGTGAGCACGTCGTGCCCGGCGACGACCGCGGTGCCGGAGTCGGGGCGCAGCAGCGTCGACAGGATCTTGACCGTGGTGGTCTTCCCGGCGCCGTTGGGTCCCAGGATGCCCAGCACGCTGGCCTTTTCGGCCTGGAAACTGATGCCCCGCAACGCGTGCACATCGCCGAAGGACTTGCGCACGTCGGACACCAGCACCGCGGGCTCACCACCGCGCGACGCGACGCCACCTGCGGGCGAATCCACTGAGATCGAACTCGGCATCAACTCTCCACCATCGGCCGGGTGCGGCGCCCATGCTCGGACGAGCGCACACGGAATTTGCTTCCCGGTAAGTGATCCATACCGTTCGGCGCGATGTTACCGGTCCGCAGGTTTCCCCGGTCCGGTCTGCGCGGACCCGGCCGGTGGCGTGGCTGCTGTGGTCTTGCTCACGGGGGCAGTGGAAGGGCAGTGCGATGACCTTGTCGGCTCGGCCCCCGCGCCCATACGCTGGCGTCGGGGAAACACTCGTCTCACCGGCCCGCGCGCGGGCGTGTTCGATCTCGTGAGAGGTGACAATGGGCGACTCAGCACCGGCAGGCGCCGCCGCGCCGACGGGGCGATCCGACGTGCTGACGTCGTTCGACCCGCGCACCGGCGAAAAGCTCGCGCAGTATCCGGTCCACGGGCAGGCCGAGGTCACCCGCGCGGTGCGCACGGCCCGCGCGACCCAGAACTGGTGGGGCGAACTGGGATTCGGTGCCCGCAAGCGCTTACTGCTGGACTGGCGCAGCCATATCGCCAGGCGCACCTGCGAATTGGTGGAGGTCCTGCGCGACGAGACGGGCAAGCCGGAGGCCGACGCCACGCTGGAAGTGATGCTGGCGGTGGAGAATCTGGACTGGGCCGCCCGCAATGCCCAGAGCACGCTGGGCCGTAGACGATTGGCCACGGGCTGGTTCACCCGCAATCAGCATGCCTCGGTGGGCTATCTGCCGTTGGGCGTCGTCGGTGTGCTCGGCGCCTGGAACAACCCGGTCTTCACGCCGATGAGTTCGATCGCCTACGCCATGGCCGCGGGTAACGCGGTGGTGTTCAACCCGCACGAGCTGACCACCGGCGTCGGCACCTGGCTGGCCGAGAGCTGGGCCGCGGTGGTGCCCGATCAGCCGGTGCTGCAAGCGGTCACCGGCGACGCGCGCACCGCGACCGCGCTGTGCAGGGCCAAGGTCGACAAGATCGCCTACGCCGGTCCGGAAGCGGGCGGGCGGGACGTGATCGCACTGTGCGCGCAGACGCTGACGCCGGTCGTGGTGGAGCACAGCGGCAAGGGCAGCATGATCGTGCACGTCGACGCCGTTCTCGACGCGGCGGCCGAGGCCGCGGTCTTCGGCGCGATGGCCAACGCGGGCCAGAACGCCTCGGGCATCCAGCGCTGTTATGTCGCCGACTCGGTGTTCGACGACTTCCTCGCCAGGGTGGCCGACCGAGCCGCGAAACTGCGGCCTGGCGCCGACAATCGCGCCGCCTACGGCCCGATGATCAATGCCACCCAGGTCGACGTGGTGCGCAAGCAGGTCCGCGATGCCATCGCCCGCGGCGGGCACGCGGTCCTCGGCGGCCTCGATTCCTTCCGCGACCCCTACGTGGAGCCGATCGTGCTGGCGGAGGTGCCGGAGGAGAGCATCGCGATCACCGGTGAGGGCATCGGCCCGGTGCTGGTGGTGAACCGCGTCGCCGACCTCGCCGACGCGGTGACCAGGGTGAACGCGGCGGGCAACGGCATCGCGGTCACCGTGTTCACCCGCGACATCCCCAGCGCCGAGTTCATCGCCGAACAGCTGAGAGTCGGTGTGGTGACGGTGAATTCGTCGACCGCGTTCACCGGCATCCCGGCCCTGCCGTTCGGCGGCGTCGGCGAGTACGGGCAGGGCCACAGCCACGGCCGGCAGGGCTTGCGCGAATTCAGCCGCACGATGTCGATCGCCCGCAGGCGCTACCGTGCCCCGATTCGACTATCGACCTTCGACCGTCATCCCGGCCATCTGCACACGGCCAAAGCCATCTTCCGGCTCCGCCACGGCCGCTAGCGGTCGTTCAGTTCTGGTCGGGCCGCACCGCCGAGGAGGACGGCGCCGGTCAGTGCGCCGAGGCGGGCGAGTTGTTCGGGGCGGGAGTCGAAGCGCAGCAGCCTGCCGACGTCGATGATCTGGCCGATCGCGGCGTGCACGCGGAAGCGCGCTTCGATCGGTTCGTCGTCGAGCAGGTTTGCCCACTCGAGGATGTTCTGGCGCTGGATGGCGCGCAGCCGGTGCTGTTCGGCCTGCGGGAGATTGCTGAACTCCGCGTAGTAGACCGGCATGATCTCCGGGGTCGCGAAGGTGAGGCGGGCGTAGCGGTCGGCGATGCGGCCGGCGGCGTCGGCGCGGGTCTCGGCCTCGGCCAGCGCCTCACCGATCGCGACGGCCAGGCGGTCGCCGGTGCGGTGGAAGGCGGCGGCGAGCAGGTCGGCCTTGCTGTCGAAGTGCCGGTAGACGCTGGAGGCGTTGATGCCGACGGCGGCGCCGATCTCCTCGATGCCCGATTCGTGGTAGCCGTTGCGGCCGAAGATCCGGATCGCCTCGGTGAGCAGCTGTTCGCGTTTCGAGGTCACCGGCAGACCGCGGTTCTGTTTGTCCGGTTCGGCCTCGGCCGGTGCGGGCGGCAGCTCGGCGCGCACGATCGCCCAGGCCATATCGCGCTGCACGGCGAGCATGCGCGTGTGCGAGAGGGTGGTGCGGTGCGCGGCGATGCTGGCCAGCGCGCTCAGCGCGCCGACCGCGAGGAGGGTGACGTCGTCGGCACTCGCCTCCGGCCGCAGTTCGGCGATCGGCGCGGCGACCATCGCCTCGAGTTCGCGATAGAACGCGCGGATGCGCACCCGGTCCTCGCGCTCGAGATAGCGGCGTTCCCAGCGGTAGAGGCCCGCCTCGCGGCGGATGTCGATATTGTGCTCGGCGACGGCGGTGAGCAGCGCGTCGAGCCTGGCCTCCGCGCTCAGCGCCGGGTCGTCGGCGGCTTTCGCGACGTCACGCAGCCCGCGCGCGCCTTCCTCGGCCGCGGCGACAAGCAGTGCGTACTTGTTGGCGAAGTGGCGGTACAGGGCGGGGCCGGAGATGCCGACCTCGGCCGCGATCTCGTCGACGCCGACCGGGTAGTAGCCGCGCGCGCTGAACGCACGGGCGGCGGCCCGCATGATCTGGATCTTGCGGTCCTTGGGCCTGCGGCGCACGACCCGCGCCGGTGCGGTGGTCGGCTCGCAGGCGCGTTCGGCCTCACTGCGATCGGCGACCATGCACTCACTTCCGTTCCGCGAACCAGGGCTGTAGACGGCTGTCGGCAGCGCCGGACCAGTCAACCTAAGTTAACCACAATTCGCAAACGTCGAGAGGCGGTCCGGCAAACGAAAACCGCCCCGGCGATACCGGGGCGGTTTCGTCGAACGCGCAGACCTTACAGGCCGAGGCCGCGAGCCAGGACCGGCCACGACAGCTTCAGCTCGTCCTGCCAGTAGCCCCACGAGTGGGTGCCGTTGGGACGGAAGTTGAAGGTCGCCGGGATGCCGAGCTCCTGGAGCCGGTTGGCCAGGTTGTGCGTGCAGAAGTTGGTGCCTGCCTCGATGACGCCACCGATGATGATCTGGTTGGCCAGGCCGTAGGGGCCGGGCAGCGCGTGCGGACCGTTGAGGGTGTCGTACGGGCCGGGCAGGCCGTTGCCGGTGGAGACGTAGAGATCGACACCACGCAAACCCTCGGCGTTGACGTACGGGTCGTTCTCGACCCACTCCTCCGAGCCCTGCGGACCCCACATGTTCATGGTGTCGCCGCCGCCCCAGGTCTCGACCGTGAGCTTCACGAACTCGGAGCCGACCGGGTCGGAAGTCTGCGCGCACCCGCTGTAGGCGGCGGCCGCCTTGTACAGGCCGGGCTTGGCGATCGGCAGCGCGAGCACGGTGGTGCCCGAGGTGGACAGGCCGGCGATGGCGTTCACGCCGTTGGTGCCCAGCGCGCCGTCGATCAGCGGGGGAAGTTCCTCGGTGAAGAAGGTCTTCCACTTGTTGCGGCCGACGACCGGGTCGTCCTTGATCCAGTCGGTGTAGTAGCTCCAGGAGCCGCCGATCGGCTGGATGACGTTGACGTTCTTGTCGCCGAGGAACGCCAGCGCGTCGGTCTTGGCGACCCAGGACGCGGCGTCCTCGCCGCCACCGGCACCGTTGAGCAGGTACAGGGTGGGGCGCGGGACGGAGGCGTCGGCCGGGCGTTGCACGTCGACGATGATGTTCTGGTCCATGGCCGCGGAGTACACGTGCAGCCGCAGGCTGCGGGAATCCTTGACCTCGGCCTTGACGATCTTGGAGCCGTCCTCGGAAACGGGGTTGGCGAGCAGGGTTTTGGAATCGATGATCGGATCAGCCGAGGCCGGGCTCGTGCCGAGGCCGGACATCAGTCCGGCGGCCACTGCGGTTGCCGCGATCATCGCCGCGGCGCGGGAGCCACGACGCCGGGAGTGCCGACGAATCAATTTCGCACCTTCGCTTCGTTTCGAATGGGTTGCACCACGCCAGAACCCTACGGGTTACCAGGCCGCTACAACAGTAGGAATCGTTACAACAGCGCGGTCATATCATGCCTCACCAGCCACACCGATCTCATCGGGCCCCTGCCTCCCGGTCACCCGCATCGAGCAGCTCCGCCAGGCGCGGTCCGATCTCGGCCAGCGCTTGCGGTGAGGTCATCTGATCATGCACCACCGCGACCGGCCGGTCGCGCACCTCGCCGTCGACATACGGCGACCAATTCCGTGCCGCCGTCTCGTGTCCGAGCGCGCTGAAGTACTCCAGCCTGCCCCGGAACACCGCGGGCCGGTGCTCGGCGATCAGCTCGGCCGAGCGCACGGCGCTGCGGTAGATCCGGCGCACCCGTTCCGGGGTGAGCACGGCCATGTTGGCCGGGATGATCGCGTGCAGCGCGGCAAGCCCGTCCTCGCTGAGGTCGCGCACGCCCGCGGCGGGCAGTGCCGCGCCGAGGTCGACGCCGAGTTCGGCGAGCGCGTCGCGGACCGCGGTGTGGAAATCGGGGACGTCGATGTCAGGGTGCGAGTCGAGCATCGCCAGCAGCGAGACCCGCTCCCCCGCCGCCTGCAGTTCGGTGGCGACGGCGTGTGCGAGCACACCGCCCAGCGACCAGCCCATCAGCCGGTACGGACCGTGCGGCTGCTCGGCCCTGATCTCGGCGACGTAGCGGCGGGCCATCTCGGTGAGCGTGCCGGGCAGGTAGCCCGCCTCGCTCAGCGCGGGCGACTGCAGGCCGAAGATCGGCCGCCGCGCCGGAATGTACTGGGCCAGACCGGCATAGCACCAGGACAGGCCGTACATCGGATGCACGCAGAACAGCGGGCCACCCGCTTCGGTGCCGTGCGGCACCCGGTTGCGGATGGGCAGCAGCACGCCGAGGGCGTCGTCGGATTCGAGGTCGTAGTCGCCGGTTCCGGACTGGGTGGCGTCGATGCGGTCGGCCAGCGCGGCGACCGTGGCGTCGGTGAAGAACCACTGCACCCGCACCTCGGCGCCGATCCTGGTCCGCAGCCTGCTGATCGCCCTGGTGGCGACCAGCGAGTTACCGCCGAGCTCGAAGAAGTCGTCGTCGAGGCCGACCTTGCCCGCGCCGAGAACTTCCGCGTACACCTCGGCGACCGCGCGCTGCAGCGGGGTCGTCGGCGGGCGGTAGGGCCGGGTGGTGACCGCTGGCACCGGCAGCGCCTTGCGGTCGAGCTTGCCGCTCGCGTTGAGCGGCAACGACTTCAGCGTCACCAGGGCCGATGGCACCATGTACGACGGCAGCGCCGCGCGAGCATGGGCGAGCAGCGCCGTCTCGTCGAGGCCGTTACCGCTCTCGATCGAGTAGCCGGCGGCGGGTGCCGCCGTCTCGGGCTTGCCGTTCTCGGCGGGGACCACATAGCCGACGAGCCGGTCGCCGGTCGGTCCGTGCACGAGGGCGACGGCGGCGTGCCGGACATCCGGGTACTCGCGCAGCACGGCCTCGACCTCACCGAGCTCGATCCGCTGACCACGCAACTTCACCTGGAAATCGCTGCGCCCCAGGTACTCCAGCTCCTGCTCGGCGGTCCAGCGGACCACGTCGCCGGTGCGGTAGAGCCTGCCGCCACCGGGCTGGGCGACGAACCGCTCGGCGGTCAGCGCGGGCGCGCCGAGGTAGCCGCGCGCCAGCTGCACGCCTTCGAGGTACAGCTCGCCCGCGGTGCCGGGCGGCACCGGCCGCAGCTGCCGATCGAGCACATGCACGCGGGTGTTGGCGACGGGAGCGCCGATCGGAATGCTCACGGCGGCACCGGCTTCGGCCTGCGCGGCGGTGACGACGGTCGCCTCGGCCGGGCCGTACCAGTTGATCAGGTCGACGCCGGGCAATGCCTGCGCGAACCGCCGTGCGGTCGACGCCGACAGCGCCTCACCGGCGGCGAATACCCGTCGCAGCGCGGGGAACTCGGCCTCGCTGCCGTCGGTGAGGAAGGCGTCGAGCATGGACGGCACGAAATGCACCGTGGTGACGGCACGTTCGGCGAGCACCCGGGCCAGGTAGACCGGATCGCGGTGGCCGTCGGGTTCGGCGATCACCACGGTCGCGCCGGTCTGCAACGGCCACAACAGCTCCCAGGTGGAGATGTCGAAGGTGACCGGTGTCTTGTGCAGCACCACGTCGCCGGGGCCGTGCGGGTAGGCGCGCTGCGCCCAGCGGAACTGGGCGACCAGCTGGCGGTGGGTGAGCATGACGCCCTTGGGCGTACCGGTGGAGCCGGACGTGTGGATGACGTAGGCCAGGTTGTCCGGCCGCGGCGCGGCCATCGGCACCGGCGCGGCCGTACCCAGGTTGTCGATCTCGACGACGGGCACTGCCGCGGCGGTGTCGAATCCGGTACCGCCGGTGGTGAGCACGCAGACGGGAGCGGCCGCGGCCAGTACCCGCTCGGTGCGCTCGGCCGGATGATCCGGGTCGACCGGCACATAGGCGGCACCGGTGCGCAGCACCGCGTAGATCGCGGTCACCAGATCGATGCCGCGTCGCATCGCGACCGCGACCAGCGCCTCGGGGCCCGCGCCCTCGGCGCGCAGCGCGGCGGCGAGAGCCCGCACCCTGGCGTCGAATTCGCCGTAGGAGAGCGAGGTTTCGCCCTCGACGAGCGCGACGGCGTCGGGTGACTTCGTCACCTGCGCGTCGAACAGCGACAGCAGGGTCGACTCGTCGAGCAGCTCCGGCGCGTCGGTGGCGTTGACCGCGGACAGGGTCGCGCGTTCCTCCGCCAGCAGCACGTCGATCTCGGCGATCCGCGCGTGCGGGGTCCTGGTGAAGCGGGCGAGCAGCATCGAGAAGCGTTGCGCCAGTGCGGTCGCGGTGTCCTCGCCGAAGACGTCGCGCAGGTATTTCACCGAGACGCGCAGCTGTCCGTCGGCGACGACCTGCACGGTCAGCGGGTAGTGCGTGCCGTTGGTCGCGTCCATTCCGGTGACGGCGGCCGACCCGGTGGCGGCCTTGGCCAGGCCTTCCCGGTCGACCGGGAAGGATTCGAACACGACCAGCGAGTCGAACAGGGCCTCGATGCCCGCGATCTCCTGGATCTCGCCGAGTCCGAGGTAGTGGTGATCGAGCAGCGCGGCCTGATCGTCCTGCAGCCCGCGCAGCAGTTCGGCGACGGTGTCGCCGGGACGCACCCGCACCCGGACCGGGATGGCGTTGAGGAACAGGCCGACCATGCGTTCCACGCCGTCGAGCGCGGCGGGCCTGCCGGAGACGGTCGCGCCGAACACGACGTCGTCGCGGTCGACGAGGCGCGCGATGAGCACGCCCCACGCGGCCTGGACCACGGTGTTCACCGTGACGCCGAGGCCTGCGGCGAGTTCGCTCAGCGCGGCGGTGTCGGCCTGCGACAGCGCGAAGCCGGTTTCGCCTGTCCCCGTGGCGATCTCGCGACCCTGGTCGACCGGGGCCAGCGGGGTCGGCTCGGCGAGACCGGTGAGCGCGGCCCGCCAGGCCTGGCGCGCGGCCTCGGGGTCCTGCTCGACCAGCCAGGCCAGGTAGTCGCGGTAGGGCGCCGGCTTCGGCAGGCGCCTGGTGCGAGCGCCGACCGCGTAGGCGGTGAGCAGTTCCTGCAGCAGCAACGGGGTCGACCAGCCGTCGATCAGGATGTGGTGGCTGGTGACCAGCAGGTGCGCGGTGTCCGGCGTGCGCACCAGGGTGAAGCGCAGCAGGGGCGCGACGGCCATGTCGAAGTGCGCGGCCACGTCGGCCGCTCTGATCCGCTGGTAGGACGCGGCCGCGTCGTGACCGGCGGGCCCGGAGGCGGTAGCGGAGCGTGACCACGCAGGGCCCTCGGGATCGACGCCGGACGACGCCACGTCGATGACCTGCCACGGCACGTCGATGTCGTCGAGCACCACCTGCAGCGGGGTGCCCGCGGCGTCGGTGGCGAAGGCGACGCGCAGGTTGTCGTGCCGGTCGAGCACCGTCTGCGCGGCGCGGTGCAGTCGCTCGGCGTCGACGGCCGGGTCGAGGTCGAGGACGAACTGGGTGATGTAGGGGTCGACCGAGTTCTCCGCGAGCAGGGCGTGGAACAGCATGCCCGATTGCAGCGGCGTCACCGGCCACACGTCGCTGAGCAGCGGGTAGCGCCGGGCGAGCCGGCCGAGTTCGGTCTGGCCGAGGCGCACCAGCGGGAAGTCCGACGGGGTGAATCCGCCTGCGCCGGGGCGCAATCCGTGTTCGGCGAGGCCGCCGAGCGCGCGGATCCAGTGTTCGGCGAAGGTCTTGACCGCGTCGGCGGTGAGCACCGCGGTGGCGTAGTCGAAGCGGGCGACCATGCCGTCGTCGGTGGCGTCGACGGTCAGGGCAAGTGCCAGGTCGTCGGCGGTGACGTCGGTGTGCACCCTGGCCGGGCGCAGATCGCGGAAGCGCACCGCGAACCGGCCACGGTCGAGGGCGCGCACGCTGTCGGCGGCCTCGACGTCGAGGTAGCGCAGCAGGCCGAAGCCGGCACCGTGCGCGGGCACGGTCCGGCGCAGTTCCTTGATCTGGGCCAGCGCGATACCGGCGGCCGGTCCGCCGACGAGCGCGTCGGCGATGTCGACGCCCTCCAGGCGCAGCGCCAGCGGGTAGTCGGTGGTGAACCCGCCGACGACGTTCTCCGCGTCGGGCCTGCCGAGCACGCGCTGGTCGGCGCGCAGCCGGACCACGGTGCCCATCGCCCGCGCGGCGGCGGAGTCGGCCGCGGTGGCCAGGGCGAGCGCGGCGGCGGTGAGCAGCACCTCGTCGATGGTGGCGCGGTAGGCCTCGGCGACCGTGCCGACAGCGGCGGTGCCCTCGCCGGTGATGCTCAGCGAGACCCGGTTGCGCTGGCCCAGATCCGCGGATTCGGCTGCCCTGGAACGGATCGCGCGATGCCAGTACTCGCGTTCGGTGCGGGCGCGGGCCGAGGACGGGTAGTCGGCGAGCCTGCGCACGAGATCGCCGAGCCCGGCATCGGGTGCGGCGGGTGCCGCGTGGCGGCCGCGGCTCCACGCGGTGGTCAGCTGGTCGACGACCGAACGCCACGACGCCTCGTCCAGGACGAGGGCGTTGGCGACCACGACCAGGGTGGAGCCGCGCTCGCCGTTGCCGGTGAGCACGAAGTGGATATTGCGGCCCTCGTCCGGATCGAGCGCGGCGGCGGCCGCGGCGACGATATCGTCGACCGGCAGCGAGGACTCACCGTCGGTGGCGTCGAGCTTGCGGAAGGCGTCGCCGGTTCGCTCCTCCTGCGACGGAATCACCACAACCGGTGTGGCGCCGGAGCGGTCGAGGACCGCCCACAGCATCGGATGCTGGTTCATCACGGCGTGGGCGACCTCGGCGACCGCCTCGTCGGAACAGTCCGCAGGCACGTCGAGCAGCACGGCCCGTGGTTCGACCGCGCTCTCCCCCGCCTCGACCAGCTGGGCCGCGGTGGCGGTCAGCGGCAGGGCGGCGGGCCGCGTGCCCGCGTCCAGCGTGACCTCGGCGCGCCCGGCGAGCGCACCGACGGTGCGCGCGTCGAACAGGTCACGCGGGCGCAGCACCACGCCCGCCGCCGCGGCCCGGGAGACCACCTGGATGGCGGTGATGCTGTCGCCGCCGAGGGCGAAGAAGTCGTCGTCGAGGCCGACCCGGTCGTGGCCGAGTACCTCGCCGATCACCCGGGCGACGACGCGTTCGGCCGCGGTGCGCGGCGGCCGGTGCTCGCTGCGCACGGTGACCGGGTCCGGCAGTGCGCGCCGGTCCAGTTTGCCCGCGGGGGTCAGCGGGAGTTCGTCGAGGACGACGATCGCGGCGGGCACCATGTAGTCGGGCAGTACCCGCGCGGCCAGGGCGGTGAGTTCGGCGGGGTCGAGCCGCTCCCCCGGTTCGGCGAGGACGTAGGACACCAGCATGGTCGCGCCCGCGCCGTTGTCGCGGCCGAGGGTGGTGACCCAGGAGACGCCGGGAGCCGCTGCCAGGACGGCGTCGATCTCGCCGAGTTCGATCCGCAGGCCACGGATCTTCACCTGGAAGTCGTTGCGGCCCACGAACTCCAGGACGTCGCCGTGGCGGCGGACGAGGTCGCCGGTGCGGTAGAGGCGGGAGCCTTCGGGTCCATACGGGTCGGCGACGAAGCGTGTTGCGGTCAAGCTGAAGCGGCGGTGGTAGCCGCGGGCCAGCTGGATGCCGCCCAGGTACAGCTCACCGGTGACGCCCTCGGGGACCGGACGCAGGCGCTCGTCGAGGACCAGCGCGCGGATGCCGCGGATCGGACCGCCCATATGCACCGCCGCGCCCGGCTCGAGCGGGTCGCTGATGCAGGTCATGATGGTGGTCTCGGTGGGACCGTAACCGTTGTGGAACTTGCGCTGCGGCAAGGTGTTCCAGCGTGCGACGAGATCTTCCGGCACGTGCTCGCCGCCGACTACCAGCGCGCGCAGGCCGGGCACACCGGCAGGGTCGAGCGTGGCGACGACCGCAGGCGTGAGGAAGGTGTGCGTCACGTTTTCGGACCGGATGAGCTCGGCGAGCTCGGTACCGCCGACCGAGCCCGCTGGTGCCACCACGAGCGTGCCTGCGCCGCCGAGCGCGAGCAGCAGTTCGAGCATGGACGCGTCGAACGACGGCGAGGCGAAAGCCAGTGCGCGCGTGTCGGCATCGAGGCCGTAGCGCTCCTTCTGCTCGGCGCAGAAGTTGGCGAGCCCGGCATGGGTGACGACGACGCCCTTGGGCAGACCGGTCGAGCCGGAGGTGTAGATCATGTACGCGCCGTTGCCGGTTCGCGGCTGGGAACGCAGCTCGATCTCGCGCAGGCCGACCGAGGCGTAGCCCGCGACCTCGCCCATGAATTTCCGATCGTCGAGCGCGACCCAGCCGCCGTCGCCGGGCAGGGTGGGCAGCCCGGTGAGCTCGGCGGTGAGCGTGATGCCGAAGACCGCGTCGGCGTCGGCGACCATGTGACTGATCCGCTCGGCCGGGTACCCGGGATCGATCGGCACGATCATCGCGCCGGTGCGGGCGATCGACCAGACGGCGAGCACCGATTCGACCGACCGCCGGATCGCCACGGCGACAGCGACGTCCGGTCCCGCGCCGCGGGCGATGAGTCCGCGGGCCAGCTGGTTGGCCGCCGCGTCGAGCTGGGTGTAGGTGAAGCCGCGGCCGTCACCGCGCACGGCGACACCCGTCGGGTTGGCGCGCACGGCGGCATCCATCAGCTGCGACAGCGTGCGTTCGGGTTCGGCGGGCCTGCCCGCGAAGGTGGTCTGCGCGGTGAACTCGGCGTCGTCGAGCAGGTCGACGTCACCCACCGCGATCTCCGGATCGGCGACCAGCTCGGCGAGCACGCGGGTGAACCGCGCACCGAAGGCCCGCACCGTCGACTCGTCGAACAGGTCTGTGGCATAGGTGAATTCGGCGTGCATGCCGCCGTGGTCGGGCAGTTCGCGCACGGTGAGCAGCAGGTCGAACTTGGCTTCGGCGGTGCGGGCGTCCAGCGCGCTCACCCCGATGCCGGGCAGTTCGAACGCGACCGGGGCGAGGTTCTCGAACGACAGCGCCACCTGGAACAGCGGATGCCTGCCCGCCGATCTGGCCGGCTGCACCGCCTCGACGACCCGCTCGAACGGGACGTCGGCGTGCGCGAAGGCCCGCAGGTCGGTGTCGCGGGTCTGCCGCAGCAGGGCGGTGAACGGCTCGGCCTCGGCGATCCGGCTGCGCAGCACCAGGGTGTTGACGAACATGCCGACGAGATCGTCGAGCTCACGGGCACCGCGGCCCGCGATCGGGGTGCCGATCGCGACGTCGTCGGTGCCGCTGACGCGGGCCAGCAGCACCGCGAGCGCGGCCTGCACGACCATGAACACGGTGACACCCTCGGCGCGGGCCAGCCCGGCCAGGTCCGCGTGCAGCGTCGCGTCGATCTCGATGGTGCTGACGGCGCCCGCGAAGGACTGCACGGGCGGGCGCGGCCGGTCGGCGGGCAGCGCGATCTCCTCGGGCACGCCCGCGAGTTCCCCGGTCCAGTAGGCCAGCTGCGCGGCGGCCGTCGAGCCGGAATCGGCTTCGTCGCCGAGCGATTCCCGTTGCCACACCGCGTAATCCGCGTACTGGAGCGGCAGCGGCGACCAAGCGGGCGTCGCGCCCTCGGTGCGCGCGGTGTAGGCCAGCACCAGGTCACGGGTGAGCGGACCCATCGAGAAGCCGTCGGCGGCGATGTGATGCGCGACGAACACCAGCACGTGGTCGTCGGCGCCGAGGCGCAGCAGCCGCAGTAGCACGGGCGGCGCGGTCGTGACGTCGAACCCGGTGGCGACCGTGCGGCGCACCTCGTCCTCGAGCTCGTCAGCGGTGACAGGCACCGGCGTCAGGTCGATGTGCACCGCACCGGGCGCGAGGATCTCCTGCACCGGCTCGCCGCTCTGGAGGCCTCGATCGGCAGAGCGACCGGCAGGCGCGGAGCGCGACCAGGCGGAGCCGGCAGGAGCGGCGCCACCCGACACCGGGTAGCGGGTGCGCAGGACCTCGTGCCGAGCGAACAGGTCGCCGACGGCGACGCCGAGGGCGGCGAGGTCGAGGGCGCCGGTGAGGCGGATCGCGGCGGGAATGTTGTAGACGGTGGCGTCGGGGTCGAGCTGGTTGAGCAGCCACATCCGCTGCTGTGCCAGCGACAGCGGCAGTCGTTCCGGGCGTGGTCCGGCGACCAGCGGCAGCGCGGCGAGTTCGTCGGACCGGTGCACGCGCAGGGCGAGGTCGGTGACCGTCGGTGCCTCGAACAGCAGGCGAACGCCGACTGCCCGATCCAGTGCGGCGCCGATGCGGGCGGCGGCCCTGGTGGCGAGCAGGGAGTTGCCACCGAGCGCGAAGAAGTCGTCGTCGGCGCCGACCGCGTCGACACCGAGAATCTCGGCGTAGACCCCGGCGACGAGCTGTTCGGTCGGGGTCACGGGCGCACGGAACGCGGCGGCCTCGAAGACCGGCGCGGGCAGCGCGGCCCGGTCCAGCTTGCCGTTGACCGTGCGCGGCAGTTCGCCGAGCACGACAAACGCATCCGGCACCAGGTAGGCGGGCAACTTGTCACGCAGCGCGGACTTCACCTGCGCCGCATCGGGTTCCGTGCCGATGATGTAGGCGACCAGTCGATCCCCGAAGTGTGGATCGGCGTGGACCAGCACCGCGGCTTGCGTGATCTCGGGCAGACCGAGCAGGGCCGCTTCGACCTCGCCCGGCTCGACCCGGAAACCACGGATCTTCACCTGGAAGTCGGTGCGGCCCAGGTAATTCAGGGTGCCGTCACCGTTGCGGGCGACCAGGTCGCCGGTGCGGTACATGCGAGCGCCCGGCTCGAACGGGTCCGCGATGAAGCGTTCGGCGGTGAGCGCGGCCTTGCGCAGGTAGCCGCGGGCCAGCTGCACGCCCGCGAGATACAGCTCGCCCCTGACGCCAGGGGCGACTGGGCGCAGGCGCTCGTCGAGGACGTAGACGCGGCAGTTCCATTCGGGTGTGCCGATGGGCACTGTCAGCACATCGGCCGAGGTCACCCGGTGGTCGGTGATCGAGACGGCGGCCTCGGTGGGGCCGTACAGGTTGTCGATCCTGGTATCGGACAGCGCGGTCAGCAGGCGCTGCGCGAGCGGGGCGGGCAGTGCCTCGCCGATGGCGAGAATGCGCCTCAGCGGCTGCTCGACGGTGTGCGTCGCCGACTGGTGGCCTGCCTCCCAGTAGCCGGACAGCGCGTCCAGCAGCGAGGGGACCGCGGTCAATGTGGTGACCCCGGCGTCGGTGATGAGCGCGTCCAGGTAGGCGGGGTCGCGGTGTCCGTCGGGGGCGGCGATCACCAGGCGGCCGCCGCAGACCGCGGCGGACCAGAATTCCCACACCGACAGGTCGAAGGTGGCGGGGGTCTTCAGCAGGAAGGCATCGGTGGCGTCGGTGCCGAATTCGCCGCGCAGCCAGTGCAGCTGGTTGACAACGGCGGCGTGCGGCACGGCGACACCCTTGGGGCGGCCGGTGGAGCCGGAGGTGAAGATGACGTAGGCCGTGTTCTCCGGGCGCAGCGGCGCGCGGCGGTCGGCGTCGGTGACCGGCGCCGGGTCGACGGACCGGAGCACCGGATGATCGACCCGGACCACCGGTGCGGCATCGGTGCGGAAACCGTTGCTGAGCACGCAGATCGGCGCGGCCGTGCCGAGGATGTAGTCGGTGCGATCGGCGGGCTGGTCCGGATCGATCGGCACGTACGCGCCGCCGGATCGGGTCACCGCGTACATGGCGACGACGAGGTCGATCGAGCGCGGCAGAGCGAGCGCGACGAGGGACTCCGGGCCGACGCCCAGCGAGATCAGGTGGCGGGCGAGGCGGTTCACCCGCGCCTCGAACTCGGCGTAGGTGAGTTCGAGGCGCCCCTCGGGTAGGTCGGCGACCAGCGCGACGGCCTCGGGGCGGGCCAGCGACGGCAGGTCGGCCAGTGTGCCGGCGGAAACAGCGAGATCGGCGGCGCCGGTGATGATCTCGGCGGCACGTTCGGCGGCGGTACGCAGGTCGACATCGCCCACGATCACGCCGGGCTCGCGCACCACCGCGTCGAGCAGCAGCGTGAGCCGATCGGCGAACGCCGCCACGGTGGCCGCGTCGAACAGGTCGGTGGCGTAGGTGAAGAAGCCCTCGATACCGGTCGGCGCACCGTCGGCGTCGTAGCCGTCGCCCACGATCAGATGCAGATCGAACTGCGAGACAGCCAGTTCCGCCGACACCGGCGCGATCCGCAGGCCGGGCAGTTCCAGCGCGGCACGATCCACGTTCTGGAAGGACAGGCCCACCTGGAACAGCGGATGCCGGGCCGTGGAGCGCGGCGGATCGAGCACCTCGACGAGCCGCTCGAACGGGACGTCGGCGGCGGCGAAGGCGGCCAGGTCGCTCGCGCGCTGGGCGGCGAGGAGATCGGTGAAGGCGGCATTGCCGTCATAGCGGGTACGCAGCACGACGGTATTGACGAACATGCCGATCAGGTCGTCGAGTTCGCGTTCACCACGCCCGGCGACCGGGGTGCCGACAGCCACATCGGCGGCCGAGGCCAACCGGGCCAGCAGCACGGCGAAGGCGGTGTGCAGCACCATGAATACGGTGGCGCCACTGTCCTGCGCGATCCGGGCGAGCCCGGCGTGGGTGGCCGCGTCGACCCGCACGGGTACCCGGCCGCCGGCCAGCGAGGCCACGGCGGGACGGGGGCGATCGGCGGGCAGCTCCAAAATATCCGGCAGGCCGGACAATTCGTCGCGCCAGAACGAGATCTGCTTGGCAGCAGCCGAATCGGTGTCCGTCTCGTCGCCGAGCCGGTCCAGTTGCCACAGCGCGTAGTCGGCGTACTGCACCGGCAGCGCGGCCCAGCCCGGTGCGCGGCCTGCGGTGCGCGCCAGGTAGGCGGTGGTCACATCGCGCACCAGCGGCACCATCGACGACGCGTCCGCGGCGATGTGGTGCACCACGACAGCGAGCACGTATTCGGTGGGCGCGTCGGGCTCGGCGCCGGTGAGATCGAACAGCCGAACCCGGAGCGGGACCTCGGTGGTCACATCGAACGCGGTCGCCGCGAGCGCGGTGATCTGCTCGACGAGATCAGCCGCGACGCGGTGGACAGACACGTCCAAGTCGACCTGCTCGACCGGGAGCACCTGCTGGATCGGACCGTCACCGGTGTCGGGGTAGATCGTGCGCAGCACTTCGTGCCTGGCCAGCACGTCGCGCAGTGCGGCGGCGAGGGCGGCCACGTCCAGGCTGCCGGTCAGGCGCAGCGCGAACGGGAGGTTGTAGGCGGCGGCGCCGTCACCATCGGAGCCCTGGTCGAAGCGGTTGAGGAACCACATGCGCCGCTGGGCGGGCGAGAGCGGCAGCTCGGCCGGGCGGTCCAGCGTGCCGAGCCCACTGGTGGATTCCACACCAGCGTCGGGGTCGAGCGCGGCGGCGAGGCCCGCGACGGTCGGGGTCTCGAACAGGGTGCGCACGGCGACCCGGCCGCCGGTGGCCGCGCCGAGGCGGGCGACCAGCTTGGTGGCGATCAGCGAGTTGCCGCCGAGGGCGAAGAAGTCGTCGTCGGCGCCGATATCGGTGCGGCCGAGCACTTCTCCGAACAGTGCCGCGACCAAGCGCTCCTGCTCGGTGCTCGGAGCACGGAAGGCACGCGCGGTGAAGTGTGGTGCGGGTAGCGCCTTGCGATCAAGCTTGCCGCTGGCATTGAGCGGCAACGCGTCGAGCACGGTGACGGCGGCCGGAACCATGTAGACGGGCAGGGTTTTCGAGGCGAAAGCCTGGAGCCGGTCCGGCTCCGCCGCGTGACCGGGTCCCGGCACGACATAGGCCACGAGCTGGTCACCGAGATCGGTCGAGGCGACCAAAGCCACTGCCTGGCTCACGGATTCGTGCGCGAGCAGCGCGGTCTCGATCTCACCGAGCTCGATCCGCTGACCACGGAACTTCACCTGGAAGTCGATGCGACCCAGGTAATCCAGGCGATGCGGCGCGGTCGTGGTGGGACGGCGCCACACCACGAGATCGCCGGTCCGGTACATGCGCTTGCCCGCGTCGAACGGGTCGGCGACGAAGCGGTCCGCGGTCAGACCCGGCCGCGCGACATAGCCACGGGCGAGCTGGTCACCCGCGAGATAGAGCTCACCCGCGATACCGGGCGGTACAGGTCGCAGCCGCGAATCCAGCACGTAGACACGGGTATTCCACTGCGGCAGCCCGATCGGCACCGTGCGCTCGCCCGCGCGGGCAGGCCAGTAGGTCACCGACACAGCGGCCTCGGTGGGCCCGTACAGGTTGTGCAGCCGAGCCGAGCTGACCGCGGCCATGGCGTCGACGGTCTCCGGCGGCAGCGCCTCGCCGATGACGAACACCTCGCGCAACGACGGCATCGAGCCCGGCACCACGTCGCGACCGGCGGGCGCGGATGACCGCTCAGCGCCGTCGAGAGCCGCACCGTTCGACGCCGCTTGCGCCGCGAACACCGTGAGCATCGACGGCACGAAATCGGTGACGGTCACCTTGTGCCGATCGATCAGGTCGATCAGATACGCCGGATCACGATGCCCGTCCGGGGTGGCGAGCACCAGCGTCGCGCCGACCCGCAACGGCATGAAATAGCCCCACAGCGACACATCGAAGGTCGTCGCGGTCTTCTGCAGATACACATCACCCAGGGCCAGCGGGTATTTCGCCAGCATCCACACCAGCTGGTTGTGGATGGCCGCGTGCGAGATCGCGACGCCCTTGGGCTTGCCGGTGGAACCGGAGGTGAAGATGACGTAGGCAGGGTGATCGGCGCGCAGCGGCGCGCGCAGCTCCGCCGGACGCACCGGGTCGACAGGCACACCCCGGGTGTCGAGCTCGTCGAGCAGCAGCAGTTCGGTCCCCGCGGGCACCGCCATCACCTCGGCGCTCACGACCGCGGCCGGGCGGGCGGTGTCGAGAATGTAGGCGATGCGCTCGGCCGGATGATCCGGGTCGAGCGGCACGTACGCGCCACCGGCGGTGAGCACCGCGTACATGGCGACGACGAGTTCCGGCGATCGCCGGATCGCCAGGCCGACAAGCCCTTCCGGGCCGACGCCGGCCTGGATCAGCAGCCGGGCCAGTGCATTGACGCGCTCGTCGAACTGCCGATAGGTCAGTTCGGTGCTCTCGTAGACCAGCGCGGTGGCATCCGGATGCGCCTGGACCGCACGGCGATACGCGTCCAGCATCAGCTCCGGCGGCACCGGGTGCCCGGTCCCGTTCCAGGCGACCAGCGTCTGCTCACGCTCGGCCGGGGTGAGCAGGTCGATGTCGGCGATCGCCACATCGGCGTCGGCGGCGACCGCGTCGAGCAGGTGGGTGAAGCGACCGGCCAGCGTCTCGATCGACTCGGCGTCGAACAGATCGGTGGCGTAGTTGAAGGACGCGGCCATCGGCTCGGTCGGGTCGCTGCCGGGAACGATGGTCAGCTGGAGGTCGAAACGCGCTACCACGCCGTCGAATTCGACGGGTGCCGCGTCGAGGCCGGGCAGCCGCAGGTTCGGCAGATCCAGGTTCTGGAAGAACAGCGCGACCTGGAACAGCGGGTGGTGGGCCTGCGAACGAACCGGATCCAGGAGTTCGACCAGACGCTCGAACGGCAGGTCGGCATTGCCGAAGGCGGCCAGGTCGGCGCGCTTGGTCTCGCGCAGCAGCTCGGCGAAGCTCGCCCGCTGGTCGATGCGCGAGCGCAGCACCAGGGTGTTGACGAACATGCCGATCAGGTCGTCGAGTTCGCGCGCGCCGCGCCCGGCGACGGGGGTGCCGATTGCGATGTCGTCGGCGTGCGCGAGCCTGCCGAGCAGCACCGCGAAGGCGGCGTGCACGACCATGAACTCCGAAGCGCCGCTGCGCTGGGCCAGCGCGGCGACCGCGGCGTGCACCGACGCCGGGATCTGGAAGCCGAATTCGGCGCCGCGGCCGGTGAATACCGGCGGGCGCGGGCGATCGGTGGGCAGGTCGAGGCGATCGGGCAGCCCGGCCAGCGCCTCGCGCCAGTGCGCGATCTGCGCGGTGGCGAGCGAATTCGGGTCCTCTTCGCTGCCGAGCAGTTCGCGGTGCCACAGCGTGTAGTCGGTGTACTGCACCGGCAGCGGCTGCCAGCTCGGCCGCGACCGGTTGCGGCGCGCGAGGTAGGCGCCGAGCAGGTCGCGCAGCAGCGGCGCGACAGAAGCGCCGTCGGCGGTGATGTGGTGCAGCGCCACCGCGAGCACGTGGTCACGCGGGCCGAGTTCGGCCAGCGCCACCCGCAGCGGCACACCGGCGGCGACGTCGAAGCCCGTGGCGGCGAATTCGCCCAGCCACAGCGGCAATTCGTCCTCGGTGAGCGAGTCGACCAGCACATCGGGCACCGCGTCGGCGATCGGCAGCACCACCTGGTGGCCGACACCGTCGGCCACCTGGCCATCGGGCGCCCCGCCGTCGTAGACCGGGTAGTAGGTGCGCAGGGATTCGTGCCGGTGCACCAGGTCGGTCAGCGCGGCGTGCAGGGCCCGCGCGTCGAACGGACCGGCCAGCCGCAGCGCGAACGGGATGGTCTCGGCGGTGGAGTTCGGATCGAACTGGTTGAGGAACCACATCCGCCGCTGCGCGGGCGAGAGCGGGATCAGCTCGGGCCGCTCGCGGCGCGTCAGCGGGGCGTGGCCGCCCGCACCCTTGAGCGGTTCGAGCAGCACTGCCAGGCCGGCGACCGTCGGGCTCTCGAAGACATGACCCGCGGGCACCCGCGCCGACAGCTCGGCACCGAGCCGGGCCGCGGCCTGGGTGGCCAGCAGCGAATTGCCGCCGAGGGCGAAGAAGTCGTCGTCGGCGCCGACCGGGCGCTCCGGCGCGAGCAACTCGGTGAAGATGTAGGCGACCAGTTCCTCCATCGCCCCCGATGGCGCGCGGAACTCCTTGGCGCGCAAGACCGGTGCGGGCAGCGCGGCGCGGTCGAGCTTGCCGACGGGTGTCAGCGGGATGGTGTCGAGCACGGTCAGCGCGGTCGGCACCATGTGCGCGGGCAGACCTGCCTTGGCGTGTGCGAGCAGCTGGTCGAGGTCGATCGTCGCGCCCGGCATCGCGTGCACGTAGGCGGCGAGAATCGTTGTGCCGTTGTCGAGTTCGTGACCGACGGTCACGGCGAAGTCGACGCTGTCGTGCGCGGTGAGCACGGTGTCGATCTCGCCGAGCTCGATCCGGAAACCACGGACCTTCACCTGGAAGTCGTTGCGGCCGACGAACTCGACCGCGCCGTCGGGACGCCTGCGCACCAGGTCGCCCGTGCGGTACATGCGTCCACCGGCGGGATCGAACGGGTCGGTGACGAAACGGGATGCCGTCAGCGCCGGTCGCCCGTGATAGCCGCGGGCCAGCTCGTTGCCCGCGATGTACAGCTCGCCGATCATCCCGTCCGGCACCCGGACCAGGCGTTCGTCGAGCACGTATTCGGTGACCCCGCGCAGCGGCGGGCCGAAGTTCACGGCCGCGCCCGGCGCCAGCGCGGCGCTGATGTTGGTCATGATGGTGGTCTCGGTCGGCCCGTAGCCGTTGTGGAAATGCCGTGTTCCCGAGGGCAATTCGGTGGCCCAGCGGCGGACCATGGCGGGCGGGACGTCCTCGCCGCCGCTGGCGATCACGACCAGGTCGTCCAGCCCGGCCGGGTCCACCGAGGCGAGCGCGGCGGCGGTGATGAACATGTGCGTCACCGACTCGCGGCGCAGCACCTCGGCGAGCTCGGGCCCGCCGAAGATCCCGGCGGGCGCGATCACCATGGTCGCCGCGGCGCCGACCGCCATCAGCAGTTCGAGCACGGCGCCGTCGAATGAGGGCGAGGCGAAGTGCAAGGTCCGCGAGGTGTGCTCGATGCCGTAGAGCGCGCGCTGTTCGGCGCAGAATCCGGCCAGGCCCGCGTGGGTCACCACGACGCCCTTGGGCAGGCCGGTGGAGCCCGAGGTGTAGGTGATGTAGGCCGGGTGGGTCAGCCGCAGCGGGCGCACCCGGTCGGCGAAGGTCACCGGGTCGCCGGGCTGCTCCTCGGCGGCGCTGCGCACGGCCGGATCGTCGAGGCACAGCCAGTCGACGGTGCCGGGCAGCCGGTCCAGCGCGGCGCCGACCGCGAGACCGAGCACCGCGCCGGAATCGGCGAGCATGTGCGTGACGCGGGCGGGCGGATAGTTCGGGTCGACCGGCAGGAACGCGGCACCGGCCTTGGTGACCGCCCACATAGCCAGCACCGAGGCCGGCGAACGCGGGATGCCGATGGCGACGATGTCCTCGGGACCGACACCGCGCGCGATCAGCAGCCGGGCCAGCTGGTTGGCGCGTTCGTCGAGCTCGGCGTAGGTCCAGCGCACCGGTGCGGACACGCCGTCGTCCCAGGACAGCGCGAGGCCGCCCGGGTTGGATTCCACGGCGACGGACAGCAATTGCGGCAGCGACTTTCCGCGCTGCCGGGCCCGGGCGCCGGAAGCCCTGCTGGCCCGGGTCACGCCCGTTCCCTCCGATCGACGGAGTCGACTAGCCGTTGCCCGGTCATGCGCACCTGCACCTATCCATCCATCCCGACCGCCGCGCGCCGCTGCTGCGGCTGCCCGGCGTTGCCGATCATCTCGTTCAGGGCGACGATCGTCGCACCGGCGCCGTCGCCGGGCGCGGCCACCGCCACCGCCGACTCGGTGAACACATGGCTCACCTCGTCCTCGCCGCCGTCGTCCGGCGCCATCACCAGCGTCGCGCCGGCAATTCCGGTCGCGACGATCTCCAGCACACCGGCCACCGAATCCGGCCGCCCCGCTGCCCTCGTCCGTGATTCGAAGCCGAGCCCGGTCCGCTGGGCGACCCGCTCGGCGGCCCCGGCCAGCTCGTCGTAGCTCAACGTGCGGCCACCGCCGACGAAGGCGACATCGTCACCGCGCAGGGCGCGGGTCCGGTGGGCGTAGCCGATCGGGCGCGGCGACTCCGCGGCCAGCTCCGCCTTCAGCGCGGGGTCGGCCAGGTCGTACCAGTCCAGGCCGTCGGGCGCGTCGAGGATATCGATCGTCAGGCCCAGCTTCACCTCGAGCCGGTCGGGCAGCTCGGCGTCCATCGCCACCAGCGGTACCACCGCGGCGCCGGCCTTGAGCACCGCCCAGGTGGCGATCGCCGCGTTCACCCCGCGATCGAGCCGTACCGCCACACCGGTGCCGGGTCCGGCGCCGCGGGCGATCAGCGAGCGCGCCAATTGGGAAGAGCGGGCATCGAATTGGTGGTAGGCGAGCTCGGCGTCGCCCAGATCGATGGCGGGGGCCTCCGGGTCCTCCTCCACCGCGGAGGCCAGTTCCTGAGCCAGCGCGGCGCCGTTGGCCGACGGTGCGGGGGCATAGGCGGCCGCGGTCAGTTCGCGTTCGCGTTCCCCGGCGTCACGCAGATCGATGTCACCGATGCGGACCCTGGGATCGGCGGCGACCGCGGTGACGATCTCGGTGAGGCCGCGCGCGAACGCCGCGACGGTGTGCTCGTCGAACAGGTCGGTGGCGTAGGTGAAGACGATGCCGAGCACGTCGGGTTCGCCCGTCTCGGTCAGCCGCGGCTCCACATTGACCTGCAGGTCGAACTTGGCGGGCCGGGCCGCCAGGTCGAGCGCCTCGATGGTGAGCCCGGGCAGCCGCAGCACCGGCGCCTCGGTGTTGTGGAAGGACAGCACCACCTGGAACAGCGGATTGTGCGAGACGGTGCCGGTGGGCGCCACCTCCTCGACGATCCGCTCGAACGGCAGGTCGGCATTGGCGAACGCGGCCAGGTCGACCTCGCGGGCCGTGCTGACCAGCTCGTCGAAGCCGCGCAGCGGCGAGACCTGGGTGCGCAGGGTCAGCGTGTTGACGAACATGCCGACCAGATCGTCGAGCTCGGGTTCGCCGCGGCCCGCGATCGGAGTGCCGATCGCGATGTCGGTGCTGCCGGAGACACGGGACAGCAGCACGGCCAGCGCCGCGTGCACGACCATGAACAGCGACGCGTTGTGGCTGCGCGCGATCTCGGCCAGCCGGGCGTGCACGTCGGCGGGCAGCGTGGTGCTCACATCGGCGCCGCGCAGCGAGGCGTGCGGGGGTCGCGGGTGGTCGTGCGGCAGTTCGACGGTGCCCGACTGCCCGGCGAGCGTGTGCCGCCAGAAATCGAGTTGCCGTGCGGCGGTGGAGTTCTCGTCGGTCTCCTCGCCCAGCACCTCGCGCTGCCAGAGCGCGTAGTCGGCGTACTGCACCGGCAGCGGCGCCCAGCTCGGCGAGCGGCCTTCGACCCTGGCCCGGTAGGCGATCACCAGGTCGCGGGCCAGCGGCGCCAGTGAGGCGCCGTCGGCGATGATGTGCTGCACCACCACGGCGAGCACGTGCTCTTCCTCGGCCAGCGGATCGTCGGTCGGGACCGTGAACAGCCCGGCCCGCAACGGAATTCGCTCCGTGACATCGAAACCGCCTGCGAGCAGCCACATCACGCGATCGCGCGGGTCGTCGCACTCCTCGATCGGCAGGCCGGTCGGCAGGACCGCGCTGACCGGCAGGATCTCCTGGTACGGCGCCCCGTCCGGGCCCGCAGGGAACCGGGTGCGCAGCGCTTCGTGCCGTTCCAGCACGTCGGCGACCGCGTAGCGCAGCGCCGAGGTGTCCAGCGCGCCGCGCAGGCGCAGCGCCAGCGGGATGTTGTAGGCCGGGGAATCCGGGTCGATCCGGTTGAGCAGCCACATCCGCTGCTGAGCGGGCGAGAGCGGGATGACGCCCCGATCCTGCGCCGGAATCAGCGGCGGGCGCGGTGCGGCGACCGCGCCGGGCCGCACCCGGGCGGCCAGCGTGGCGACGGTCGGCGCCTCGAACAGGTCGCGGACCACCAGATCGGTGCCGAGCGCCTGGTCGATGCGGGCGATGGCCCTCGTGGCCAGCAGCGAGTTGCCGCCGCGGTCGAAGAAGTCGTCGTCGAGGCCGACTTCGGGCACCCCGAGCAGCGTCGCGAAGACCTCGGCGACGCTCAGTTCGATCGGGGTGGTCGGCGCCCGGAAAGCGGTGGCCGCGGTGAACTCGGGCGCGGGCAACGCGGCCCGGTCGAGCTTGCCGTTGGCGGTCAGCGGCAGGCTCGCGATCACCACGACCGCGTCGGGAACCATATAGCCGGTGAGGAATTCGGCGACCTCGGCGCGCACGGCGACCGGGTCGAGTACCGCGCCGTCGACCGGGACGACATAGCCGATCAGCCGGTCGCCCGCGTGCTCGTCGGGGCGGACGACGACGGCGGCCTGGCCGACGCCGGGCACCCCGAGCAGCGCGGCCTCGATCTCACCCGGTTCGATCCGGAACCCGCGCAGCTGCACCTGCTGGTCGCCGCGACCGCCGTATTCCAGGGCGGGCGTGCCGCGGAAACCGATCCAGCGGCCGAGGTCACCGGAGCGGTACCGGCGGGAGCCGGGCGGGCCGAACGGGTCGGCGACGAAGCGGGTCGCGGTGAGACCCGGCTTGCCGAGATAGCCGCGGGAGACCTGGCCGCCCGCGATGTAGAGCTCACCGGCGACGCCGAACGGCACCGGCCGCAGCCGGTCGTCGAGCACGGCCACCGACAGGCCGGGCAGCGCGCGTCCGATCAGGCTGCTCGGCAGTTCGGCGGCGCCCGCGTCCATCGTCAGATGCGAGACGTGCACCGTGGTCTCGGTGATGCCGTACATGTTCACCAGTTGCGGCGCGGCGGCATCGGTTCCGTAGCGCGCGTACCAGCGGTTGAGCTTGCGCGGATCGAGGGCCTCGCCGCCGAAGACGACGTAGCGCAGCGGCAGCGGCGTCGCGCCCGCGGCCTGGGCGGCCCGGTCGGCCTCGTCGAGCTGGGCGAACGCGGTGGGGGTCTGGCTCAGCACGGTCACCTGTTCGCGGGCGAGCAGCTCCCTGAACTGGATCGGCGAGCGCGAGGTGACATGGTCGACCACGACCACCGACGCACCGCCCGCGAGCGCGCACCACAGTTCCCAGATGGAGAAGTCGAAGGCGAAGGAGTGGAACACCGTCCACACGTCGTCGGGGTCGAAGTGGAACAGCAGCTGGGTGTTGGCGAACAGCTCGAGCACATTGCGGTGACTGACGCCGACGCCCTTGGGCAGGCCGGTGGACCCGGAGGTGTAGATGACGTAGGCCAGGTGGTCCGGGCGCAGCGTCGCGCGCCGCTCGGCCGGGCGCAGCGGCTCGTTCGAGTAGCCGAGATCCTCGTCGAGCAGCACCACCGGCAGGGCTGTGTTCGATTGCGGTGCTCCCGAGGGCCCTCCGTGGTCACGCTCCGCTGCCGCCTCCGGGCCCGCCGGTCGCACCACGGCGGGCACCAGCGCGCGCTCATACGACGTCGTCAGCAGCACAGTGGGTTTCGCGTCGGCGAGGACGTATTCCAGGCGCTGCGCGGGATATCCGGAGTCGATCGGCAGGTAACCTGCGCCGGAAAGCAGCACGGCCAGCAGCGCGACCGGCAGTTCCTCGGTGCGCGGAACGGCAACGGCCACCAGGGTTTCCGGGCCCGCGCCGTAGGCGATCAGCGTTCGGGCCAGCGCCGAGGCGCGGCCGAGCAGGTCGGCGAAGGTAAGGGAGCGCTCCCCCGCCCGCACCGCGATCGCGTCCGGCCGCTGCTGCGCCTGCGCGCAGATCAGGTCGGCCAGGGTGACCTCCGGGACCGCGATGCCGGGCGAATCACCTTCACGCAGAACGAGTTCCCGCTCACCGGGGGCGAACACATCGATATCGCCGACCGGCACCGACGGATCGGCCACCACCGCGGCCAGCACCCGGGTCCAGCGGTCGGCGAAATCGGCGACGGTGGCGTGCTCGAACAGGTCGGTGGCGTAGACGAACGAGGCAGCCATGCCCTGCGGGGCACCGTCGGCGCCGATCTGCTCGGCCAGCTCCACCTGCAGGTCGAACTTCGCCAGCGGCACCGCGAAATCGGCGGCGGACACGGCGAGACCGGGCAGCGCCAGATCGTTGCGGGCCAGGTTCTGGAAGGTCAGCATCACCTGGAACAGCGGATGCCGCGCGGTCGAGCGCACCGGCTCCAGCAGTTCGACG
Organism: Nocardia sp. NPDC060259; assembly: GCF_042728775.1. Lineage (NCBI taxonomy): Bacteria > Bacillati > Actinomycetota > Actinomycetes > Mycobacteriales > Nocardiaceae > Nocardia > Nocardia sp. NPDC060259. The sequence continues at coordinate 19,689 of NZ_JBHXAY010000033.1, read as the reverse complement.
AGGCGCTCGAACGGCACGTCGGCGTGGCCGAAGGCCGCGAGGTCACCCGCCCTGACATCGCGGAGCAGGTCGATGAAGTTCGCCGCCGGGTCGACCTCGGTGCGCAGCACGAGGGTGTTGACGAACATGCCGATCAGATCGTCGAGCGCCTGCTCGCCGCGACCGGCGACCGGGGTGCCGACCGCGATGTCGCGGGTGCCGGACAGCCTGGCCAGCAGCAGCGCCAGCGCGGTGTGCACGACCATGAACAGCGTCGCGTTGTGCTCGCGGGCCAGCGCGGCCAGCCCGCCGTGCACGGAGGCGGGCACCTGGATGCTCAGCGTGCCGCCCGCCCGGCTGGCGACGGCGGGACGCGGCCGGTCGGTGGGCAGTTCCAGCTGTTCGGGCAGGCCGGACAGGGTCCGGCGCCAGAACGCGACCTGCGCGGCCAGCAGCGACTGCGGATCGTTCTCGTCGCCGAGCAGCTCGCGCTGCCACAGCGTGTAGTCGACGTACTGCACCGGCAGCGGCGGCCATTGCGGCGCGTCGCCGCCACGGCGTTCGGCGTAGGCGGTCAGCAGGTCCCTGGTCAGCGGCGCGAAGGAGAAACCGTCGGCGGCGATGTGGTGCACCACGCACACCACGACGTGCTCGACCTCCGACAGTTCGAGCACCCGGACGCGCACCGGCGGGGCCGCGGTCACGTCGAAGCCGGTCAGCGCGGCGGCGGCGATGGCCTCGCCCAGCTCGGCCTCGGTCACCTCGACGACGTCGAACTCCGGCGCCGCGACCGGATCGCCGGGGGCGAGTACCACCTGGTGGCCTTCACCGTCGAGCACGAGGCCGGACTGCTCGACGCCATCCGACACCGGGTAGACGGTGCGCAGGACCTCGTGCCGGGTGACCAGGTCGGCGACGGCCGCGCGCAGGGCGGGCAGGTCGAGCCGGCCGGACAGGCGCACCGCGACGGGGATGTTGTCGACCGCCGAGGCCGGATCGAAGCGGTTGAGGAACCACATTCGCTGCTGGGCGTACGACAGCGGGACCAGCGCGGGTCGCGGCCGCGGGGTCAGGGCGAGCGAATGTGCCGAAACGCGCTGCTGCTCGGCCTTGTTCGCCAGGGCGGCCACGGTCGGCGCCTCGAAGACGGCCTGGACCGGGACCCGCACGTCGAGCGCGGCGCCGATCCGGGCGACGGCCTGCGCGGCGAGCAGCGAGTCGCCACCCAGTTCGAAGAAGTCGTCGTCGGCGCCGACCCGGCCGGAACCGTCGCGCAGCAACAGCGCGGCGAACACGTCGGCGACGACCTGTTCGGCCGGGGTGGCCGGGGCGCGGAACCCGCGCGCGGTGAACACCGGCGTCGGCAGCGCGGCGCGATCGAGCTTGCCCACCGAGGTCAGCGGCAGTGCGTCGAGCACCATGATGACGGCCGGGATCATGTACGCGGGGAGCGATCCGGACAGGAATTCCGCCAGCGCTCCGGTATCGACCGTGCGCCCGACCCTGGGCAGCACATAGGACACCAGCGCGGTCGCGCCCGAGGGCATGGTCTTGCCGACGGTGACCGCGTAGTCGAGGTCGGGGTGCGCGGTGAGCGCGTTGTCGATCTCGCCGAGCTCGATCCGGAAACCGCGCACCTTGACCTGGAAGTCGGTGCGGCCCAGGTATTCCAGCGACCCGTCGGTCTCGAGCCTGCGCACCAGGTCACCGGTGCGGTAGAGCCTGCCGGTACCGAAGGGTGAGGCGACGAAGCGCTCGGCGGTGAGCCCCGGCCTGCCCAGATACCCCTGTGCCAGTGCGGGACCGGACAGGTAGAGCTCGCCGACGACCCCCGCCGGCACCGGCCGCAACCGGGCGTCGAGGACATACAGGCCCATACCGGGCACCGCGCTGCCGATGGTGATCGGCGCGCGCACGTGCAGCGGCCCGGTGCTGGTGGCGAGGATGGTCGCCTCGGTCGGTCCGTAGCCGTTGTAGAAGGCGCGGCCGTTGGTAGCCCAGCGGCCGACCAGTTCCGGACCGAACCGGTCACCCGCGACGACGACCGTGCGCAGATCGGGCAGACCCGCCGGGTCGACCGACTCGAGCGCGCCCGGCGTGATCAGCAGATGCGTGATGCGTTCGCGGCGCAGCAGATCCGAGAGTTCGAAACCGCCGAAGATCCGCGGCGGCGAGATGACCAGGGTCGCGCCGGTCGCGAAGGCCAGCAGCAGTTCCAGTACCGACACGTCGAAGTTCGGCGAGCAAACGTGCAGCACCCGCGAATCCGGTTCGACACCGTAGTGTTCGCGCTCGGCGGCGACCAGTGCGGCGAGTCCGGCGTTGGTGACGACGACGCCCTTGGGCTTGCCGGTGGAGCCGGAGGTGTAAATGACATAGGCGGGATGGCGTTCGTCGATCTGCCTGACCCGGTCGGCGTAGCTCACCGCGTGCGCGGGCCGCACGGCGATGCGCTCGGCGACCACCGGATCGTCGAGTTCGATCCAGTAGAGACCGGTGCCGAGGGTGGCCCGATGCGTCGCGGTGGTCAGGCCGAGCACCGCGCCGGAGTCGGCGGCGATGTGGGCGATCCGGTCGCTCGGGTAGGCCGGGTCGACCGGCACGTAGGCGGCGCCCGCCTTGGCGACGGCCCAGACCGCGAGAACGGACTCGATGGACCGCGCGATCGCGATCGCGACGACATCGCCCGCGCCGACGCCACGGTCGATGAGTTCACGTGCCAGGCGTGAGGATTCCTCGTCGAGTTGCCGGTAGGTGAGCTCGCGCTCCCCGCCCGGCATCCCGGTCGGGTTGTAGCGGACAGCTATCGACTCGGCCGCGGATTCGACCGCGGCCGTGAGCAATTGTCCGAACAGCGGTGTGCCGGCAGTACGTCGACGACCGGCACGGCCCGTGCGGCGGGGGGTTTCCACAGACCAATACACCTCTCGCGTCCGGCAGCCGGGTCGGACACAGCATAGTCATACCTAACCACTGTCGCCGACCCTCGCCGAGGTGTGCGCCACGACACACCGAACTCTCAGCAACAGAATCGTAAACTGCCGCGAGCCTGTTACGTGGAGCTATCGATTTAACGGCCGGAAACGGCGGTGACCTGCGCTGTTACCGGACCGACTGTGGCCGCGGCCACCGGACCGAGCATCTGTTGATGACTGGCGTCGACCGGATGATCGGCGATGACCCCGCTGATGTACGGCCGCCACCGGGAGGCGCCACCCGGGACGTTCCCGGTCGTCCGCAGCGCGGTGAAGTAGGTGAGATCACCCACGAATCGGGCCGGCGTCAGCTGGGTAACCAATCCGATCGTGTGCAACGCGCCGCGGTACATGCCGACGAATCGCGGCAGCGAGATCGGCGTCGACCCGGCCAGCGCCGCGTGCAGCGCGGCCAGGGCGTCGTCGCCCAGTGCGGACAACCGGTCGGCGGCGGGCAGCTGCTGATCGGGGATGCCGAGCTCACGGAAGGCATCGCGCAACTCGGCGCCGAAATGGGCCAGATCGGCGCCGGGCAGGCTGTCCAGCATGGTCAGCGAGGCTACGGTCTCCCCCGCGGCCTGGAGCCTGGTCGCCACGGCCTGCGCGAGGACGCCGCCAAGGGACCAGCCGAGCAGGTGATACGGCCCCTGCGGCTGGGCGGCCCTGATCTCGGCGAGATAGCGGTCGATCAGGTCGTCCACGGTGGCGGGCCGGAAGTCCGGATCGGTCAACGCGGGCGACTGGATGCCGATGATCGGGCGGTCCTCGGGCAGGTGCGGGGCCAGGCCCGCGTAGGCCCAGGCCAGACCGGCGACCGGGTGGAGGCAGAACAGGGGCTCCCCGCCGCCACGGCGCAGGGGCAGGGTCACCGCGAGTGCCGCGTCGAGGTCGCCGCCGAGGCCCGCCGGACCGGCCGCGAGCCGGTCGGCCAGCCCCGCCACGGTCGGGTCGGCGAAGAAGGCGGCCACGGTGAGCTCGGTACCGGTGCGCTCGCGCAGCCGGTGCACCACCCGGGTGGCCAGCAGCGAGTTGCCGCCGAGGGAGAAGAAGTCGTCGTCGAGGCCGGGGCGTTCGACACCGAGCACCTCGGTGAACACCTCGGCCACGGCGATCGCGTTCTCGCCCACCGGTTCCCGGTACCGGCGCGGTTCGAGCACCGGTTCCGGGAGCGCGGCGCGGTCGAGTTTGCCGTTCGCGTTCAGCGGCAGCCGGTCGAGGACGACGAAGGCCGCGGGCACCATGTACGACGGGAGCACCTGCGCCACGGCGGCTTTCGCTGCCGTCGCGGTCAGCTCGAAATCCGGTGCGGGCACCACGTAGGCGACCAGCCGGTCACCGAGCTGCGGATCGGACTTGGCGAGCACCGCGGCCGTGGCGACCTGCGGTGCGGCCAGCAGCGCGGCCTCGATCTCGCCGAGCTCGATGCGGAAGCCGCGGATCTTCACCTGGAAGTCGGTACGGCCGCGGTATTCCAGTTCGCCGTCGGCGGTCCACGCTACGAGGTCGCCGGTGCGGTACATCCTGGCTCCGGCGGCACCATGGCGCGGCGGAGTCGGCCGGTCGGGCATCCGGCCATCGGTTCCGGCGAACGGGTCGGCTACGAACCGGTCGGCGGTGAGGTCGGGGCGGCCGAAATAGCCGCGGGCCAGCTGGGCGCCTGCGAGGTACAGCTCGCCCGACACGCCCACCGGGACCGGGCGCAGGCGCGCGTCGAGGACGTAGACGCGGCTGTTCCACTCCGGGGCGCCGATCGGGACCGTCGTGCGGTCGGCGGTGGTCACGCGGTGGTCGGTGATCGAGACGGCGGCCTCGGTCGGGCCGTACAGGTTGTGCAGCGCGGCGGAATTCGCGGCGAGGAAGCGTTGCGCGGTCGCGGCGGGCAGCGCCTCGCCGATCGCCAGCACCCGGCGCAGCGCCGTCGGCAGCGTGCCACCGGATTCGGTGAGCAGGGCGTCGAGCATCGAGGGGACGACGTGCAGGGTCGTCACCGCGCGTTCGGCCATGACACCGAGCAGGTACGCCGGATCACGGTGCCCGTCGTGTGCGGCGATCACCAGCGTGCCGCCGCACACGGCGGCGGACCAGAACTCCCAGACCGACAGATCGAACGTGGCTGCCGTCTTGAGGAGTACCGAATCGTCCCGGCTGAGGTCGAAGGCCGCTGTCTTCCACTGCAACTGGTTGACGATCGCGCCGTGCGAGACGGCGACACCCTTCGGCTTGCCCGTCGATCCCGACGTGAAGATCACATACGCCGTGTTCTCCGGTCGCAGCACACCACGCCGCTCGTTCGCCGCGATCGGCGCGCCCGACAATGCGGACAGGTCGAGCGTGTCGAGGACGATCAGCGGCGCCGAACCTGGTGCGGATTCCGCCCGTGCGATGGCTGGTTCGCCGACCGGGGCGGTATCGACACCGGCCACCGGTGCCGCACCGGATGTGAATCCCGCACGCGCGGTGGCTGGTTCGCCGGTGTGGATGGCGGCTACGCCTGCCGTCGAGGATGCAGATTGGATGAATCCCGATCCCGCCGTGGTCAATACACAGACAGGGGCGGCGGTGTCGAGCACGTGCCCGATCCGGTCGGCGGGTTGTGACGGGTCGATCGGCACGTACGCGGCACCGGCCTGGGCTACCGCGTACATGGCGACGACGAGCTCGGTGGATCGGTGGATCGCCAGTGCGACACGGTCTTCCACGCCGACGCCCTTCGCGATCAGGTGCCGTGCGAGGCGATGCACGCGGTCGGCGAAGTCGCGGTAGGTCAGCTGTGTGCCGTCGTGGTCGACCAGCGCGACGCCGTCGGGGTGCCCGGTGGCGGTCTCGGCGAACAGCGAGGCCAGTGTCGCGGGCGGGCACGGATGCCCGGTGGCGTTCCAGCCGTGCAGGATTCGCTCGCGCTCGGCGGCGGAGAGCAGTTCCAGCTCGTCGACGGGACGCTGCGGTGTGGCGGCGACCGCGGCCAGCACCCGAGCGAAACGGTCGGCGTAATCGCGGGCGGTCGATTCGTCGAAAAGGTCGGTGGCGTAGGTGAAGACACCACTGATGCCCTGGGCGACGCCGTCGGCGTCGTAGGTGTCGGCGACGACCGCGTGCAGGTCGAACTGCGAGACCGCCAAGTCCACGTCGACGCCCTCGACCGCGAGCTCACCGAGTTCGAGGCCGGTGCGGGTGAGGTTCTGGAAGGACAGGCCGACCTGGAACAGGGGATGCCGCGCGGTCGAGCGGGCGGGGTTGATCGCCTCGACGAGGCGTTCGAACGGCAGGTCGGCGTTGGCGAAGACCTGCAGGTCGGTGTCGCGCTGGCGGGCGAGCAGGTCGGTGAACGGTTCGCCCGGCCGCAGGGTGGTGCGGAAGACCAGGGTGTTGACGAACATGCCGATCAGGTCGTCGAGGGCGGCCTCGCCGCGGCCCGCGATGGGCGTACCGATCGCGAGATCGCCGGTGCCTGCCAGCCGGGCCAGCGTCACCGCCAGCGCGGTGTGCACCACCATGAACAGGGTGGCGCCCTGGGCGCGGGCCAGGGCCAGCAGCGCGCGGTGGGTGTCGGCGTCGATCTCGATCGGCACCCGGCCGCCCGCGAAGGACTGCACGACGGGGCGCGGGCGGTCGGCGGGCAGGTCGAGCTGATCGGGCAGGCCCGCCAGCGCCTGACGCCAGTAGGCCAGCTGGGCCGAGGCCAGCGAGGCCGGGTCGTCCTCGCTGCCGAGCAGCGCCCGCTGCCACAGCGCGTAGTCGGCGTACTGCACGGCCAACGGCGCCGAGGCCGGTGCGGAGCCCGCCGAGCGTGCCGCGTAGGCGAGCATGAGATCCCTGGTCAGCGGGGTCAGCGAGGAACCGTCACCGGCGATGTGGTGCACGACGACGGCCAGCACCGACTCGTCGGGGCCGAGTTCGAACAGCGCGACCCGCAATGGCACCTGACCGCGCACATCGAACCCGGACGAACCGAGCGCGTGCATGGCCGCGCCCAGTTCCGCGGCGGCGATCCGGCGCACCTCGAGCTGGGGCGTCGCCGCCGATTCCGGCAGCACCTGCTGGATCGGCCCGTCGTCGGTCTCGGGGTAGATGGTGCGCAGGGTCTCGTGCCGGGCGACGAGGTCGCCCACGGCCGCCCGCAGCGCCTCCACGTCGATCGCGCCGCTCAGCCGCACCGCCATCGGGATGTTGTAGGCGACCGAGTCCGGATCGAACTGGTTGAGGAACCACATCCGCTGCTGAGCCAGCGACAGCGGAATCCGCTCCGGCCGCTCCCCCGCGACCAGCGCGGGACGCGCACCGGCGCCGGCGGATTCGGCGAGTCGCCGCGCCAGCGCCTCCACCGTCGGCGCCTCGAACAGCAGGCGAACCGGGAAGTCGGTGTCGAGCGCGGCGCCGAGGCGGGCGGCGATCTGGGTGGCCAGCAGCGAGTTGCCGCCGAGGGCGAAGAAGTCGTCGTCGAGACCGAGCTGGGTGTCCGCGTCGAGGTCGAGGACCTGGGCGAAGGTGCCCGCGACGATCTGCTCCACCGGTGTCGCGGGCGCCCGGAATTCGGCGTGCTCGAGCACCGGCGCGGGCAGCGCCCGCCGGTCCAGCTTGCCGACCGGGGTCAGCGGGATGGTGTCGAGCTCCATCAGCACCGTCGGCACCATGTGCGCGGGCAGGCTGCGCTCGGCGAACGCGGTGAGCGCGGCGTTGTCGACACTCGCACCGGGCGCGGCGTGCACGTAGGACACCAGAATCGTCGCGCCGTTGTCGAGTTCGTGCCCGACGGTGGCGGCGAAGTCCAGGCTCTCGTGTGCCGAGAGCACCGCGTCGATCTCGCCGAGTTCGATCCGGAAACCGCGGATCTTCACCTGGAAGTCGTTGCGGCCCACGTATTCCAGCGCACCGTCGGCGGTCCAGCGGACCAGGTCGCCGGTGCGGTAGAGCCGGGAACCGGCCGGGTCGAACGGATTCGAGACGAACCGGGACGCCGTGAGGCCGGGCCGCGCGTGATAGCCGCGGGTCAGCTGGGCGCCGGTGATGTAGAGCTCGCCGGTGACACCGGGCGGGACGGGGCCGAGCCGGTCGTCGAGGACGTACTCGGCGACACCACGCAGCGGCCCGCCGATGGTCAGCGGGTCGCCGGGCTTGAGCGGCACACTGATATTGGTGACGATGGTGGTCTCGGTGGGCCCGTAGACATTGTGGAACTCACGCAAGGTTCCGTCAGCCAGCGGAATCGACCAGCGCCGCAACAGGTCCGGCGGACACGCCTCGCCGCCGACGGCCACCACCCGGAAGTCGTCGAGTCCGGCCGGGTCGATCGAGGCCAGCGCGGCGGGGGTGATGAAGGCGTGGGTCACCCGTTCCCGGCGCAGCAGCGCGGCCAGATCGTCGCCGCCGTAGACGCTCGGGTCGACGATCACCATGGTCGCGCCCGCGCCGACCGCGAGCAGCAGCTCCAGCAGCGACGCGTCGAACGACGGCGAGGCGAAATGCAGCGTGCGCGACGTGGATTCGACGCCGTAGTGCAGGCGCTGCTCCTCGCAGAACCCGGCCAGCCCGGCCTGGGTCACCGCGACGCCCTTGGGCAGACCGGTGGAGCCGGAGGTGTAGATGACGTAGGCCAGGTCCTCGGCACGGATCTGACGCACCCGATCGGCATTGGTGACGGGATCGCCCGCGACCTCGTCGAGCCGGGGCACGATCGCGTCGTCGTCGAGGGCGAGCCAATCCACCTCGGCGGGCAGCCGGTCCGCGACCGTGGCGACGGTCAGTCCGAACACGGCCCCGGAGTCGGTGACCATGTGCGCCACGCGATCCGGCGGATAGTTCGGGTCGACCGGCACGAAACCGGCGCCCGTCTTGGCGACCGCCCACACCGCGAGCACAGACTCGATCGACCGCGGGATACCGATGGCGACCAGGTCGCCCGCACCGATACCGCGGTCGATCAGCAGCCGCGCGATCCGGCTGGAACGCTCGTCGAGCTCGGCGTAGCCCAGACTGCCGAGCGTGTGCCCGGCATCGGCGAGCACCACGGCGACACCGTCGGGATTGATCTCCACAGCGGTCGCCAGCAGCTGCGGCAGCGCGGTCACCCTGGCGCGCCGGGTCCGCACCGGGCGCGTCCGTACAGGTCTAGTCATCGCGATTCCACCTCACCAAAACTCGTTGCCCCGCTACGCCGGTACCGGATCAGGCCACCGGGGTACGCAGGTCCCCCAGCACCAGCACGACCTCGGCCTGGCCGGTGTTGCCCGGCGCGGCGTCGGCGGCGATCAGCGCCTGCAGATCGTCGAGACCGGCGGTGTCGACCGCCTCGATCCCGACGCGATCACCGAACAGGTGGCTCACCCATTCCTCGGCGAGCACCGTCGACAAGCCGTCCTCGGCATCGGGCACCAGCACCATCGACGCGCCAGCCACACCGGCGGCCACCGGCTCGACCAGCGCGGCGAAGCTGTCCGCCGCGCCGTTGCCGAAGGTCCGCGACTCGAAGGTCAGCTCGGTGCCGGTGCGCACCTGCGCACCCGCCGTGGCGAGTTCGTCGTAGCTGCGGACACCGTCGGCACCGGCGAACGCCGGGTCGCCGCCGCGCAGGGCCCTGGTGCGGTCGGCGTAGGTCACCGGGCGGGCCGACTGCGTCGACAGTTCCGTCCGGATCGCCGGATCGTCGAGGACAACCCACTCGAAGTCGCATTCGGGAGCGGTGCCCGCGGTGATGCCGATCTTGGCCGCGGGTTCGACAGGCAGCGCGCCCGACACCGGCAGCACCGCGGCGCCTGCCTTGAGCACCGCCCAGACCGCCACCGCCCAGTCGATCCCGCGCGGAAGGTCAACGGCCACACCGGCACCCGGGCCGAAGCCGCGGCCGATCAGCAGCCGGGCCAGCCGCGAGGAGCGGTGGTCGAGCTGTTCGTAGGTCAGCGAGTCGTCGCCCCAGACCAGCGCGGGGCCGTCCGGCTCGTCCTCGGCCGCCGCGGTGAAGGCCTGCGCCAGCGTGGTGCCGCCCGACGGGCTGGTCGGCGCGGGCGCCTGCGCGGCCCCGGCGAGCAGCCGGGCGCGTTCCTGCTCGTCCAGGATGTCGATGTCGCCGACGCGGATCTGCGGGTCGGCGGCGACCGCGGACAGGATGCGGGCGAAGCGCTCGCCGATGGTGCGCACGGTCGACTCATCGAACAGGTCGGTGGCGTAGTTGAACAGGGTGACCAGCTCGTCCGGCGCGCCCTCGGCGGTGAACCGGGGCTCGACATCGACCTGCAGGTCGAACTTGGCCGCCACCGCGGTCTCGAGCGCGGACACGGTGAGGCCGGGCAGTTCGAGCGCGGCAGCCTCGTTGTTGCTGAAGGTCAGCGCCACCTGGAACAGCGGGTTGTGCGCGCTGCCCTTGCCCGGCGCGACCACCTCGACGACCCGCTCGAACGGCAGGTCGGCATGGGCGAAGGCGCCGAGATCGGTCTCGCGCGCCAGGTCGACGGCCTCGTCGAAGGACCCGGCCGGGTCGAGGGCGGTGCGCAGGGTCAGCGTGTTGACGAACATGCCGACCAGCTCGTCGAGCGCCCGCTCGCCACGACCGGCGACGGCGGTGCCGATGGCGATGTCGGTGGTGCCCGACAGCCGGGCCAGCAGTACAGCCAGCGCCGCGTGCACGACCATGAACAGCGAGGACTTGTGCTCGCGCGCAATGTGGTTCAGCTGCGCGTGCACGTCGGCGGGCAGCCGCAGTTCGGTGGTCGCGCCGCGCAGGGTCGGCACTGCCGGACGCGGCCGGTCCTGCGGCAGCTCGAGCAGCGGCGGGACGCCTGCCAGCTGGGTCTGCCAGTAGTCGAGCTGTGCGGCGGCGACCGAGCCCGGCTCGTCGTCCGCGCCGACGACCGCGCGCTGCCACAGCGCGAAGTCCGCGTACTGCACCGCGAGCGGCGTCCAGGCCGGGGCCTGCTGCCCGGCGCGCGAGACATAGGCCGTCATCAGGTCACGGGCCAGCGGGGCCAGCGACGCGCCGTCGGCGGAGATGTGGTGCACGACGAAGACGAGCAGCCAGTCGGCGGTCGACCCGTCGGTGAGCAGCCGCGCCCGCACGGGTACTTCGCGAGTCACATCGAACCCGGCGGCAGCCAGTTCGGCGGCCCTCGACAAGACGTCGGCGGTGGTTTCGACCTCGAGGCCGTTCGGGAGCACATCGGCAACCGCCACGATCTCCTGGACCGGTGCGCCCTCGATCGCCCCGCCTGAAGTACCGAGCCCGACGACTCGGCCTTCCGGCGCGCCGTCGTTCGACACCGCATCAGCCCCGGCGGCGTGAGCACGCGCGGTGGTGCCGACCTGCACCGGGAAGCGGGTTCGCAGAGATTCGTGCCTGCCGAGCACATCGAGCACCGCGGCATCGAGCGCGGCGACGTCGAGCGCGCCCGTCAGCCGGATGGCGAACGGGATGTTGTACGAGCCAGAGGCCGGGTCGAGCTGGTTGAGCACCCACATGCGCTGCTGGGCCAGCGACAGCGGAATCCGTTGTGGCCGTTCGGCGCCGACCAGTGCGGGCCGGGCGGACGCACCGCCGGCAGCGCCGATCCGGGCGGCCAGCGCGGTCACGGTGGGCGCTTCGAACAGGTCGCGAATGGTGACCTCGGCGTCGAGCGCCTCGTTGATCCTGGCGATGGCGCGGGTGGCCATCAGCGAGTTGCCGCCGAGGGCGAAGTAGTCGTCGTCGGCGCCGACCCGGGCCATCCCGAGCAGCTCGGCGTAGACGCCGGCCACGATCTCCTCGGTCGGGGTGGCCGGCGCGCGGAACTCGCCCGCGGTGAAGGTCGGCGCGGGCAGCGCCTTGCGGTCGAGCTTGCCGCTGGGATTGAGCGGGAACGCGTCCAGCGCGACCAGCGCGGCCGGAATCATGTACGCGGGCAACGACTCACCGATGGCGGCGAGCAACGGCGCCTGCTCGATCCGCTCGCCCGGCTTGGGCACCACGTAGGCGACCAGCTGCTCACCGGCGGGCGAATCGGCCACGATCGCGACGGCCTGGCTCACGGCGGGCTGGGCGAGCAGCGCGGTCTCGATCTCGCCGAGCTCGATGCGCTGGCCGCGGAACTTCACCTGGAAGTCGGTGCGGCCCAGGTATTCCAGGACGTGGGTGTCGGCGGTCGGCGTGCGCCACACGACCAGGTCACCGGTGCGGTACATCCGCGTACCCGGCGCGAAGGGGTTGGCCACGAAGCGATCCGAGGTCAGGTCGGGCCGGGCGACATACCCGCGCGCGAGCTGATCGCCCGCCAGGTACAGCTCGCCGACGACACCGGACGGCACCGGACGCAACCGCGAATCCAGCACGTACACCTGGGTGTTCCACTGCGGCACACCGATCGGCACCGAGCCACGGTCGGTCTCGCCCGCGGGCCAGTAGGTCACCGACACGGCGGCCTCGGTCGGGCCGTAGAGGTTGTGCACCTGCGCGGGCGAGACCGCGCGCAGCGCCTCGACCGTCTCCGGCGGCAGCGCCTCACCGATGGCGAACACGTCGCGCAGGGTGGGGATGGCGCCCGGGGTGGTGTGCGCGGCGAACACGGTCAGCATCGAGGGCACGAAGTCGGTCATCGTGACGCCCTGCGCCGCAATGATTTCGGCGATGTAGGCGGGGTCGCGGTGTCCGTCGTGGGTGGCGACGACCAGCTTCGCGCCGCTACGCAGCGGCATGAAGTAACCCCACAGCGACACGTCGAACGTGGTCGCGGTCTTCTGCAGGTACACATCGCCAGGGCCGAGCGGGTATTCGGCGAGCATCCACGCGATCTGGTTGTCGATCGCCTGATGCGACACCGCGACACCCTTCGGGCGGCCGGTGGAACCCGAGGTGAAGATGACGTAGGCCGGGTGCTGCGGCAGCACCGGCCGGATCAGCTCCGCCGCGCTCAGCGGCTCACCCGGGAAGCCGTCCAGCGCAACGGTATCCATCGTGATCACCGGCGTGGCGGCGCCATTCAGCGCAGCCACCTCCACCGCGTCGGCGGTGGTGGTCAGCACGCACACCGGCTGCGCGGTATCGAGGATGTGGGCGATCCGCTCCGCCGGATGATCCGGATCCAGCGGCACGTAGGCGCCACCCGCGGTGACGATCGCGTACATGCCGACAACGAGGTCGAGCGACCGGCGCACGGCCAGCCCGACCAGCGACTCCGCGCCGACCCCGCGCTCCACCAGCAGCCGGGCCAGCCGGTTCACCCGCTCGTCGAACTCGCGGTAGGTCAGCTCGGCGCCCTCGTAGGCCAGCGCGACCGCATCGGGATGCGCGGCGACCGCGGCACGGTAGCCGTCGAGCAGCAGCGCGGGCGCGAGCTCGTGCCGGGTGTCGTTCCACTGCTCCAGGATTCGCGTGCGCTCGACCGGCTCCAGCAGCTCGATCGCACCGACCGGGCGGGCCGGATCGGCCACCACTTCCGACAGCAGCCGGACCAGACGATCGGCGAAACCGGCGACGGTGGCCTCGTCGAACAGGTCGGTGGCGTAGGTGAACGCCGCCGACACACCGGCGGCCACGCCGTCGGTTTCCAGCGGAACCAGGGTGAGTTCGAGATCGAACTTCGCGAACGGCACAGCCAGATCGACGCCGGAGACGGTCAGGCCCGGCAGTTGCAGCTCGGTGCCCGCCAGGTTCTGGAAGGTGAGCATCACCTGGAACAGCGGGTGCCTGGCCATCGACCTGGCGGGATCGAGCAACTCGACCAACCGCTCGAACGGCACGTCGGCATGGCCGAAGGCGGCGACATCGGTGCCGCGGACCGTGCCGAGCAGCTCGTCGAAGCTGCGCGCGGGGTCCACCTCGGTGCGCAGCACCAGGGTGTTGACGAACATGCCGATCACGTCGTCGAGCACCGCTTCGCCACGGCCCGCGACGGGGGTGCCGACGGCGATGTCGGTGGTGCCGGACAGGCGCGCCAGCAGCACGGCCAGCGCCGCGTGCACGACCATGAACAGCGTCGAATTGTGTTCGCGGGACAGCCGATCCAGCGCGGCGTGCACCTCCGCGTCGATCCGGAAGTCGTAGCTCGCGCCGCGGTTGGTCATCGCCGCGGGGCGCGGGCGGTCGGCGGGCAGGTCCAATTGCTCCGGCAGCCCGGACAATTCGTCACGCCAGTAGGAGATCTGCTGCGCCAGCAGCGAATCCGGGTCGGATTCGGCGCCGAGCGTCGCCCGCTGCCAGAGGGTGAAGTCGGCGTACTGCACCGGCAGCTGGTGCCAGTGCGGCGCGTTGCCGCGCAGCCGGTCGGAGTAGGCGGCGATCAGGTCGCGGGTCAGCGGCGCCATCGAGAAACCGTCGGCGGCGATGTGGTGCACCACGCACAGCAGCACGTGTTCCTCGGCGCCGAGGCGGAACAGCCGCACCCGCACCGGCGGCGCGACCGCGACATCGAACCCGGCCACGGCCTGCTCGGCGATCAGCTGCGGCAGCTGCTCCGCCGTCGCGTCGACCACCTTCATCAGCGGGACCGCGCGCGGATCGCTCACCGGCAGCACCAGCTGCACGGCGTTGCCGTCGACCACCGCGTTGCGATCGGCGGGCCCGGAGGAGGTAGCGGAGCGTGACCACGCAGGGCCCTCGGTCGCGACGCCATATACCGGGTAGATGGTGCGCAGCACCTCGTGGCGGGAGACCAGGTCGGTCACCGCGGCACGCATCGCGGCCAGATCCAGCTTGCCGGACAGACGGACCGGCAGCGGAATGTTGTTGGCGCCGCTGGCCGGATCGAAACGGTTCAGGAACCACATCCGCTGCTGCGCGTACGACAGCGGGATCTGCTCGGGACGGGCCTGCGCGGTCAGCGGGTTGCCGGTGCCCGCGCCCACATGCGACTCGACCCGGGCGGCCAGCGCCGACACCGTCGACGCCTCGAACACCAGCTGCACGGGCACCCTGGCGTCGAGCGCGGTACCGATCCTGGCCACGGCCTGGGCGGCCAGCAGCGAGTTGCCGCCGAGCTCGAAGAAGTCGTCGTCGGCACCGACCCGCTGCGCTGTGCCCGATGTCGCCGCTCCCGAGGGCCCTGCGTGGTCACGCTCCGCTACCGCCTCCGGGCCCGCCGGTCGCGGCGGGTCGTCACCGGGCACCAGCAGGGCCGCGAACACCTGCGCGACGATCTCCTCGATCGGCGTGCTCGGCGCGCGGAACTCGCGGGCGGTGAAGGTGGGCTCCGGCAACGCTTTTCGATCGAGCTTGCCGACCGGGGTCAGCGGGATCTCGTCGAGCAGCATGATCGCCGCCGGCACCATGTACGCGGGCAGCAGACCCGACAGGTGGTGGGCGAGGTCGGCCGGGGTCACCGCGGCGCCCGCGCGGGGCAGCACATAGGCGACCAGTGAGGTCACGCCGTTGGTCAGTGTGCGGCCGAGGGTGGCCGCGAAGTCGACGTCGGCGTGCGTGGTGAGCGCGTTGTCGATCTCGCCCAGCTCGATGCGCAGGCCGCGGATCTTCACCTGGAAGTCCGAACGCCCGAGGTACTCGAACGCGCCGGAGGCGTTGCGGCGCACCAGGTCACCGGTGCGGTACAGCCGTCCGCCCGGCGCGCCGGCGTCGGCGCCGAACGGGTTGGCCACGAAGCGTTCCGTGGTCAGTGCCGGGCGGTCGAGATAGCCCTGTGCCAGCGCGGGACCGGCCAGGTACAGCTCGCCGACCACGCCGGCGGGGACCGGGCGCAGGCGCGCGTCGAGCACGAACGCCGCCACGCCGGGGATCACCGAACCCAGCGTCACCGGCTCGCCCGCGGCCATCTCGCCGGTGGTCACCATGACGGTGGCCTCGGTGGGTCCGTAGGCGTTGAACACCGAACGGCCGGCGCTCGCCCAGCGATCCACCAGTTCGGGGCCGAGCTTGTCACCACCGGTGACGACGACGCGGACGCTGTCGACCGCGGTGGAGTCCACCGACTCGAGTGCGCCGGGCGTGATCAGCAGGTGCGAGACCTGTTCACGGCGAACGAGATCGGCGAGCTCATCACCACCGAACACGGTCGGCGGGACGACAACAAGGGTCGCGCCCGCGGTGAAGGTGAACAGCATCTCCATCAGGGAGAAGTCGAAGCTGGGCGAGCTCAGGTGGGTCACCCGCGACTCGGCGGTGACCCGGTACTGCCCACCCACCGCGGCCATTGTCGACAGGCCCGCCTGGGTCACCACCACGCCCTTGGGCAGACCGGTGGAACCGGAGGTGTAGATGACGTAGGCCGGGTGGCGCTCGTCGAGCGTGCGCACCCGGTCGCTGTAGGAGATGGCGTGCGCGGGCTGCGCGGCGACGGCAGCCGCCACGCCGGGGTCGTCGAGTTCGAGCCAGGTCGTCGAGTTGCCGAGCCCGGCCCGGTGCGCGGAAGTGGTCACGCCGAGCACCGCGTGGGAGTCGGTGACGATGTGGGCGATGCGCTCGGCCGGGTAGGCCGGGTCGATCGGCACGTAGGCCGCGCCCGATTTGGCCACCGCCCAGACGCTGAGCACCGATTCGATCGAGCGGGTGATCGCGACGGCGACGATGTCGCCGGGGCCGACGCCGCGGGCGATCAGCTCCCTGGCCAAGCGCGATGATTCCTCGTCGAGCGCGCGGTAGGTGAGTTCACGCTGGTCGGCGGGCTCGCCGGTGGGGTTGAACCGGATGGCGACAGCATCGGCGGCCGACTCGACGGCCCCGGTCAGCAACTGCCCGAATGTCGGACTGCTCGACCGGCGACGGCGGTTACCGCGGGCAGAACGGCGGGCAGTTTCCATTCGGGTTCATTCACCTCTCATCGAGCCTGGACGCGCGCGAACGGCCGCCCCGTGCAGATCGAGCCATCATATCGAGGAGCGGCATACCGACCGAATGTCGTGCCGACAGCCCCAATTTCCCGGGCCCCGGGTACTAGGGCCTTGAGGAGTATCGGCCCGGCGCCAAGCGGTGTTGCCGGATCACACAGCAAAGTGACGGGGCTCATACCGAACCACCGTCACTTGGCTTTCACGGACGAATCCGCGCTCACGAACCCTCAGTGCGAGGAGGGGCCCCACTCCATCGGAACACCCTTGGACGCGAGGTAAGGCAGGGGATCCATCTTGCCGCCACCCTGATCCCAGATCTCGAGGTGCAGGTGCGGGCCGGTGGACTGGCCGCGGTTGCCGACGGTCGCGATGACATCGCCCGCGTTGACCCGCTGGCCCTGCTTGACGAGCATCTCGTTGACGTGGCCGTAGACGGCGGTGGTGCCGTCGTCCTGGAGCACCCGCACCCACAGGCCGAAGCCCGAGGCCGGGCCCGCCTCGATGACGGTGCCGCTGGACACGGAGTGGATCGGGGCGCCGAGGGTGTCGGCGAAGTCCAGGCCGTAGTGCATGGCACCCCAGCGGGCGCCATAGCCGGAGCTGATCGGGCCTGCGACCGGGCGGGCGGCCTGCGGCGGCGCGACCTGGTGCTGGATGCCCTGGATGATGTCCTCGACCTGGGCGAGCGGGCCGGAGATCTCCGGCGGCAGGTTGCCGATGCCGAACGGCGCTGCCACGGGGGCGGCGATCGGCGCGGCGACCGCGTCGACCTGCACGGGCGCATCGGCGGCGGGCGCGGCGACCTGCTTGGCGGCGACCAGGCTGACCTCGGCGGCCTCGCGAGCGGAATCGGAGACGACGGATTCCTCGACGTCGTCGTTGTGCGTCGGCAGCAGCGGGGCTGCGTAGGAGATCGCCGGGGCGATCGAGGCTGCGGTGCCGACCAGGGCGCCTGCGGCGACCGCGGCGCTGGCGGCGACCCGCACCCGATCGGTACGCGACGGTTCGGCGCGGTGCCGGCTCGGGCGCCCGGCGCCTCCGTCACCCAGCAGGGTCTTGACGGAGATGGATTCGGGGCCCACACGGTGCTGCGACAAAGTTTCGTCCTAGCGTCCGACAACAAGGAAAACGAAACCGGCTTGCGACCGGCCCGGAATCCGCGTTGGCGGTTCCCGTCACCGAACCGCGTGTAACGGTTCGGCATCCGTTGTGACGGGAACTCTACCCGGTCGTGACCATTCCGCAACCTTCGATCTCGAACTCGCAGGTGGGAGGCCTGTCTCACAGTAACGATCCCGTTGCCGAGCGGGTCACACGCGCCGTCGGCGCGCCCCGCCGGGGCGCCGAAAGGACAGACTCGGGAGATGGTGATCGAGAGTTTGCGTGTCCCCATCGTCGCCGCGCCCATGGCAGGCGGCCCGTCCACCCCGGAGTTGGTGGTCGCCGTCTCGGACGCGGGCGGGTTCGGCCAACTGGCCGCCGGCTACCTCGCCGCGGACGCGATGGCCGACCAGATCGCGGCGACCAGGGCCGCGACCGCCGCCCCGTTCGGCATGAATCTGTTCGCGCCCGGCCCGGTCGCCGAGCCCGCGATCTACGCCGCCTACCTCGCCGAGCTGGGCGCCGACTTCCCGCTCGGCACCCCCAAACACGACACCGACGGCTGGGCCGACAAGCTCGACCTGCTGGTTGCCGACCCGGTCGCGGTGGTGTCGACGACCTTCGGCTGTCCCACCGCGGTCGAGGTCGACCGGCTGCACGCGGTCGGCACGGAGGTGTGGGTGACGGTCACCTCGCCCGCCGAGGCACTGATCGCGATCGACGCCGGTGCCGACGCCCTCATCGCGCAGGGCGCCGAGGCGGGCGGGCACCGGGCCTGCTTCCTCGACGATCCGGCCGACGACGCCGTCGACCCGCCCGGCCTGCTGACGCTGATCCAGCTGCTCACCGCCGTCACCGACCGCCCGATCGTCGCGGCGGGCGGCATCGCCACCGCCGCGGGCCTGGCCGGCGTGCTCGCCGCGGGCGCGGCCGCCGCGCAGCTCGGCACCGCGCTGCTGCGCTGCCCGGAGGCCGGGACCAACGCCGTGCACCGCGCCGCGCTCGGGTCGGCGGAACCGACCATGCTGACGCGCGCGTTCACGGGACGACGTGCGCGCGGAATCCGCAACCGTTTTCTCACCGAGCACACCGCGACCGCGCCTGCCGCCTACCCCGAAATCCATTACGCCACCGCACCGTTGCGCGCCGCGGGCCGCGCCGCCGGCAACCCCGACGATGTGAATCTGTGGGCGGGGCAAGCGCATTCGCTGACCACCGAGCTACCGGTAGGCGAACTGATCAGCGGCCTGTACGCCGACGCGAAAAGCGCACTCCGAAAAGCGCTTTCAGAGTGAATCCAGTGTTGTTGACAACGAATTTCGTTTAGACTCGAGTGGCATCGCATCCCGCCGACCACCACCAAGCAGGAGGAGAGCGCCATGTCCCTCGATGTTCCCGCAGCACTGCTCGAGCGCGCCGAACAGGGCGATATCGATGACGCAGAATTCGTCGAATGCGTCCGCACGTCACTGCCTTACGCCTGGGAAGTGGTGAGCCGGGTAGCCGGTGAGCTGCAGGCAGGCGCCGAGGAGTACGCCGACAACCGGGTACCGCCGCCGGACGAGGTGGCCCGCGGCCAGCTGCTGCGCGCCCTTGCCTCCGACGCGATTCGCGGCGGGCTGGAACGGCATTTCGGCGTGAAACTCGCCTTCCAGAACTGCCATCGGGTCGCGGCCTTCCCGCTCTCGGCGGTCGGCGGCGAGACCTACACCCGCTACATCAGCCCGCGGGCCCAGCTCCTCAACCAGAGTCCGGAACTCCGGAACTGTTGAGCACCAGCGTTTCTCCTCGACAACTGAATATCGACAACTGCATCGCACAACAGAATCCGACAACTGAATGAAAACGGCGGGCGTGGAAGCAATTCCACGCTGCACCACGCCCGCTCCCCTGTAGC